>NZ_JACVUU010000020.1:0-139889 GCF_016516145.1 Klebsiella sp. S69
GTTCTCCCTGTATCCAATATCCCTCATGAATCCTGCCGGATTTATGCTGTCTCCCTGTATAAGATCCAGAGTAATTCCTTCTCCACATTCCAGACTTATGTACCAGGCTTATAATATGTACCTGTGGGCATGAGAGAAAATAATGGCCATTAAGCCTTTTAATTACCAGCAAGACTTTTCCAGCATCGATTTTCGCCAGCACCCGGAGCTCTATCAGGTAGGAAGAGGAGAACAGGGCGTGTTGTTGGTTGAGCCCTATAAAAGCGAAATCCTTCCCTACTGGCGCTATAAAGATGAAGCATCCGCGACTGAATCTGCCAGGGAAATTTATCAGCTCTTCGAGTTTTATCGACAGCAGAATGATTTCGTTGGTATGGATATGGCGCGCAAATTTATTCAGATGGGCTACACCCGGGCAAGACGTTATGCCAATTACAAAGGTGGTAAAAAATATGCGAAGGATGGCTGCCTGAATCCACGTGGTAATGATCCTGTTAAGGCAGCAGCTGCGGCAGTCTTTAAACAATGGTGGGATAAACTTCGGCAGGATGAAGATTATCTCCAGAGAAAAAAGAAACATCAGGCTCAATGGGGGTAATTTTCAACCTCAATGTTCCTCGCCCCGCATAAATATTTACCGCGATTTAGCCTATATAAAAAACTGTATTGCCCGATCTTCACCATATTTCACTTTGTTAATCCTTAAGAATCTATTTTTAATCGCGAAAAGCTACATTACGAAAAAAAATGTGAATAGCATCACAAACTAAAAAATAACAATTATATAACATTTAATTTACTAACTGATTTGCCTGATGGCGCGGGGACACCCGATGAGGCAGATTGCAGTCTTTGCTGGAGCAGAATTACAATGACAGAAAGCAGTATTAGCGAACGTGAATCGCTGGAACATGCCGATACCCGGCGCCGTATATGGGCCATTGTTGGGGCATCGTCAGGGAATCTGGTGGAATGGTTTGATTTTTATGTCTATTCATTTTGCTCACTCTATTTCGCGCACATCTTCTTTCCTTCCGGGAATACCACAACCCAATTGTTACAAACGGCAGGAGTGTTTGCTGCCGGTTTTCTGATGCGTCCAATCGGGGGATGGATATTCGGGCGCATTGCTGATCGTCGTGGACGCAAAACTTCTATGCTGATTTCCGTATGCATGATGTGTTTTGGTTCACTGGTGATAGCCTGCCTGCCGGGTTATGCAACGATAGGAACCTGGGCTCCGGCTCTGCTTCTGCTTGCACGTTTATTCCAGGGATTATCCGTCGGGGGGGAATACGGTACCAGCGCCACCTATATGAGCGAAGTTGCCGTAGAAGGTAAGAAAGGGTTCTATGCCTCATTTCAGTACGTCACGCTGATTGGTGGTCAACTTCTGGCGGTGCTGGTTGTTGTTGCATTACAACAGATCCTCAGTGATGAAGATCTTCATGCCTGGGGATGGCGTATTCCGTTTGCCCTTGGCGCAGTCCTGGCCATCGTGGCCTTGTGGCTGCGACGCCAGTTGGACGAAACTTCTAAGCAGGAAACGCGCGCGTTAAAAGAGGCTGGTTCGTTCAAAGGGCTCTGGCGTAACCGCAAGGCATTTATTATGGTACTGGGCTTTACTGCCGCCGGGTCGTTAAGCTTTTATACCTTCACCACTTATATGCAAAAATATCTGGTCAATACCGCGGGTATGACAGCGGGCACCGCCAGCATGATTATGACCGCTGCTTTATTTGTTTATATGCTGGTTCAGCCGCTTTTTGGCGCCCTCTCGGACAAGATTGGCCGTCGTACCTCAATGCTCTGTTTTGGCGCGTTAGTCACCCTCTTTACCGTGCCGATTCTTAATGCGCTACAAAACGTGAGTTCGCCGTATGCGGCGTTTGCTCTGGTGATATGCGCCCTGCTGATCGTAAGTTTCTACACCTCAATCAGCGGCATTCTGAAGGCGGAAATGTTTCCGGCCCAGGTACGTGCTCTGGGCGTTGGGCTTTCTTACGCTGTAGCCAATGCGCTATTCGGCGGCTCGGCCGAGTATGTCGCACTGTCGCTAAAATCTGTGGGAATTGAGCACGCTTTTTACTGGTACGTGACCGTCATGGGGGCGATTGCTTTTCTGGTCTCTCTGACGCTGCATCGTAAAGGTAAAGGGCTGCGCTTGTAGATTTATTGATGTGCCAGCTGCCATACCGCATAGCCGGTTGTGGCGCCTGCCACATCCCAGGCGAAATCTTTCCAGCTCCAGCCGCTCCCCGACGGGCGGCTGTCCCATAGCTCCTTCGATGCCCCTAAGCTCACGGAAAACATAAAGCCAATAGCGCCGCTCCGGTCGCGACTATAGCCTTGATGCTGGGCATATTCGTTACCTGCGGCAGAAAGCATCGCTGAGGCGAGGAAGTGCTGGGCTTTGTCCTGACCGCTCCATGAATCATTGGCCATATGGCTGCAGCCGGTCAGTAGTAACAGCGGGGCAATAAGCATGATATTGCGCATACAAATTCCAGGAAAAAGCCCCGCTGAGCGGGGCGGAAATTCAAAGAATACGGCTGATAAGGCGGTCGATTCGAATACGTCGCAGGCGTCTGATCAGTTTGCGTACTTTTATCGGGTAGTCGGCAATACTTTGTAGATCGCGATAGTGCTTAACGATCGTGGTATGTTTACGGATGAGGCTGAGTTCTTTTTCGCGCATGGCACCAAGCTGATGCTTTGGATCGTGGATAAGAATCGCGTTTTCCAAATCCAGCCGCCATGCGCGCGGGTTCAGGTTATTGCCGGTCAGCAGCATCCACTCATCATCAACCCACATGCCTTTCAGGTGATAGCTGTTATCATCATCTTTCCATAAACGGACAATGAGCTGGTCAGTATTCACGTAATACTGCAGACGGCTCAGGAAGCGCCGCAGATTAATTTCATAAAGATAGGGCAGCGCGCCGATAATTTTAAATGGCTGATCTTCCGGAATATAGAAATCATTAGCGGTTTTATCGCCGACGATAATTTCGACTTTTTTGCCACTCCGCAACAGCTGAATGATATTACGTACCAGCAGAGCCGGCAGGTTGAAATAGGGGGTGCAGATAGTCAGCTTATGCTCAGCGCAGGGCATCAGATGGAAAATGGTTTTATTCAGTAGGCTCGTCTTGCCCAGGCCAACTAGCGGGGTTACCGACAGCTGCTCTTCGTCGGCATCGCCTGGGAAATGGTAGCGGCTATCGCGCAGCTCCTGGCGGTACTGGCGGATTTCATTCTTGATTTCCGGGCTTTTTGGGCGATCGGCCTTATCAAGGCGGTTAACGCCGCGACCTTGCACCAGGTTATTCGCAACCCAGTCAAACATCACATCGGCCATTTTCGCGTTGCGAATGCACTGGTAGCGATCATAACGATACTTATCGTGCTGATGCAGGTAAACGTCGTTCAGACTGGCGCCGCTGTAGAGAACGCAATCATCAATGATAAAGCCTTTGAAATGGAGGACGCCGAGAGCTTCCCGGGTATTGACCGGAACGCCATAAACCGGGATATCGACGCCAGGGTTCTCCTGCGCCATGCGGCAATACCAGTCGGCGTTGGTGTTTGACGCGGCGACGCCAATACGCCCGCGCTGGGCACGATGCCAGTCAACCAGCACCTGGACATCTAACTCGGGACGCTGACGCTTAGCGTCGTACAGCGCCTGCAAAATTCCTTTACCGCCATCATCCTGTTCCAGATAGAGCGCAATGATACAAATACGCTGGGTGGCTTGAGCTATCCTGGCCAGTAACGCTTGCCGAAAATCTGCCGGAGCGTAAAAGAACTCGATATCATCAACTGACTGAGAAAGCTTAGGGAGTTGGGCAAGGTGTTGTTGATGTTTATTGCGTTTAAATTTTGACAACATCACAGTGCGTTTCTTCTCTGTTTATTGAAGGGTCTTCTGTACCATGCAGACGACGTAAGCGGGCAATAATACCATTACTACCCGTTAAAGTAGTCAACAATTGCGGCCAGCCGATTGTAATTGCTCAGATACAAGCTGTAGAGACAAACTGACAATTCCATCTTCAAGCTGAATATCAACTGAGAATCCTAGCTTTCTGGCGAGTCCAATCATGCCTTTATTATTAGGCATAGTAATGCCATTCAGCCGCTGCAGACCGTGACTTTGCGTATAGGCAATGAGCTTTTCCAGTAGCTTACGGCCTAAACCCATACCCTTTAAATCAGAGCGCACCAGTACGGCAAACTCGGCATCGATGTTATCCGGGTCGGAGATCGCTCGCGTCACGCCGAGGATCTCATTCCCTTCAGCCGTCGTGCGCACGGCAACAAAGGCCATTTCTCGATCGTAGTCGATCTGCGTCATGTTAGCTAAATCATCGTGAGTAAATTCGTTGATTTCGCTGAAGTAACGATAATAAAGATCTTCCTTCGTGACCTGCGCAATAAAGGCCAGCAGCTGCGGCTCATCTTCCGGGAGTATGGGACGGAAAAGGCAGCGTTCGCCATTCTTCATCACCACCCACTCCTCCTGCTGCTGCGGATAAGGGCGGATGGCCAGGCGGCTTTCACTATCGCCAGTGAACGGCGCGAGAGTTAACGTGACGTCAAGGGCGGTAAACTCGTGACCGGAAGCCAGCAGAGGGTGGATATCGAGGCGCTGGATTTCCGGGCAGTCGACGATCAAATTCGATACCTGTACCAGTAGCTGACTCAGGCCGGGAATATCGAGCGGGCGCAGCGCGCTGCGCCCGCGCACTTTTTTGCTTTGGATGGCCTGGATGACCAGGTAGCGCGCAAGGTTCATATTGAGCGGCGGGAGTGCGACGGCGGCCTGATCTTCTGCTCGCCATTCGACGCCGCCTTCGCCCAGCATGATCAGCGGTCCAAAAACCGGATCGTGCTCGACGACGACCCGCAGCTCCTGCGCCCCGGCTCGATTGGCCATGCTTTGCACCAGCAGTCCGTGAATACGCGCCTGCGGCCAGGTCATTTTGACGCGATCGATAATCGCGTCCGCGGCCTGCTGTACCTCGGTAGCCGTACGTAGGTAAAGCATGACCCCCTGGACTTCCGACTTATGGGGGATGTCTGGCGAGCGGAGCTTGAGCGCGACGGGGTAACCTATCTGTTCGGCGATATGCACGGCCTCGGCGCTATCTGCGGCAATCCACGTCGGTAGAGTATGAATACCGTAAGCGCGCAGAACAGGACTCACTTCATGGGTATCCAGCGTGGTGGCACCTTCATTGATTGCGCGTTGTAACAGACTATGCGCTTCGGCTGTGTTAGTGGCTAATGAGACTGGCAGTACCGGGGTCTCTCTGAGCTGCTTCTGGTTACGCCGGTATTCCACCATATGCATAAACGCGGTTATCGTCCCTTCGGGGGTGCGATAGGTCGGTAGTCCCGCATCGCTAAACAGACGACGCGCCTCTTGCGATGAAAACTCACCGCACCAGTTAGTCAGAACCGTAACGTATTTACCGCGCGGATGGCGCTTCAGGGCGTCAATCAGCGCCAGCGCGCTTTCCGTCCCCGGAGCAGCAGCGCTGGGTGAATGGATCACCAGCAGCGCGTCGTAATCATGGCTATCCAGCAGCACGTTCAGCGCTTTGAGGTAATGCTCGCTACTGGCGTCATCGCGGAGATCCAGTGGGTTAGCGATATCCATGGTTTCAGGCAACGCCTGGCGGAGAAGAGCGCTGGTCTCTTCGCTGAGAGCGGCAAGTTTGCCGTTGCGCAGCCAAAGCTCATCCAGCGCCAGCGCAGCCGGCGCTGCGCCGTTACTGATAATCATGAGTTTCTCGCCGCGCAGTGGGCGCATATGGCTGAGGGTTTCCACCGCAGAGAACAGTTCGTGAGTATCCTGAACCCGCAACAAACCCGCGCGCTGAATAGCGGCGTCCCAGGCCGGATCCATACCGGAATTGACGTGCAGCAGCTTTTGCGCCGCCGGACTACGCCCGCTTTTGATCACCAGGATAGGCTTATTGCGCGACGCGCTACGGGCCGCGGAGACAAAGCGACGGGCGTCGCTAAGGTGTTCAAGATAGAGCAGAATAGCGCTGGTTTTACTGTCGCGAGCAAGGAAATCGAGCAGGTCATCAACGTCGATATCCAGGCTATCGCCGAGCGCAATAAAGTAAGAAAACCCCATTTCGCGCTGCTGGGCCCAGTCGAGGATGGTGTTGGATACGGCCGCCGATTGCGAAATAAACGCCAGTTTACCGCGATGGATAGGAACCGGCGAAAAGCTGGCGTTAAGGCCCTGCCAGGGCGCAAGCAGGCCGAGACTATTCGGCCCGAGCAGGCGCATTTGATAGCGGGCTGCGCATTCAAGCAGCGCGGGATACTGTTCGGGTAGGGAAGAGAGAATAATGCAGGTCTTACACCCTTTTTGCCCCAATGCTTCCAGAAGCTCAAGGTTTCTTCGGGCATTGGTGCAAAGCACCGCGAGATCGGGGGTAAAGGGCAGGCTGTTGACGTCAGGCCAGGCCAGTACGCCCTGAACCGCTTTCCACGCCGGCGTAACGGGAAGGACAGGGCCGTTAAATCCGCCAGCCAGCAGGTTGCGCATCATCAGATAACCGGCGCGCTGTGGTTTCATTGATGCGCCGATAACGGCGATCGATTTCGGCCGCAGCAATGCTTCGAGGCCTCGTTGGCTCATTCCGGTCTCCTTTGATCCCCAGTGACCGAATGATTTTAAACGTTTTCTGTTAGTTGTGCTGTGATACCGCCCTTATGCTGCGTTTTTCCTGCCAGATAGCGCGTTCTGAATAAGCTGAAATGATCGCCAAGTGCGCTGGCTGCGGTGACATCCCCCGCAAGATCCAGCAGCGCTATGGCGACTTCAGCGGTACAGTATTGGCCTTCTGCATGGGCTTCTCGCAGGCGATAAGCGGAGACGCGGGACAGATCAACGGAAATCATCGGCAGCGCATCAAGCCAGGGACTTTTGCGGAACATTTTTCGCGCCTCGGGCCAGGTGCCGTCGAGCATAATAAACAGCGGAGGTTTGCCGGGAAGCGGTGCGTCAAGTACCCGGCGCCCGGCGCTGGCATAGGAGGCCGGAAAAACCACCGTTGGCTGATATCTCGCGTCGGCAACGAGATCGAGAAGCGCCTGCGGCGGTTCGGTTCGCGACCATTGAAAGGCTTCCGTATCCGGCAGGATATCGGCAATCAGGCGTCCGGTATTGCTGGGCTTCATTGGCTCGGTATCGAACATCACCAGGCAAAAACGGCTGGTGGCGGCAACGGGATTAAGGGTCGCGCAGAGGCACTGTTTCAACGGCAGCAAACAGCGCTGGCAGCGGTGAATACGGTTGCCGCGAGCAAGAAAAGGCCGGGTGGCGCGCGCGAGACGTTCGGCGCGAAGGCGAAGGACGGCGTTATCAGTCATGGGGATCGCTAAGAAAAAACGCCATTGTCGCAGAGGTAAAAACGGGGCACAAGCGGTGCCCCGTCGGGTTTATTGCTGGCCGGCTTCGTTCAACCAGCTATCGAAAGGTGCTTTTGGTACGGCGCCGTTCAGCATGTCGATGACTTCGCCATTTTTGAACATCATAATGGTCGGGATACTGCGGATGCGGAAGCGGGCGCTCAGTTCGCGTTCCATTTCGGTATTCACTTTCACGAACCGCATTTCGCCGCTGCGCTCTTCAGCCACATCTTCGAAAATGGGCGCAAAGTTACGGCAGGGGCCGCACCACGGCGCCCAGAAATCAACGACAACGGGCAGATCGTCCTTCAGCAGTTTATCCAGCGTTGCCCCGGTCGCGTTGATCACATCGCCGTCAAAAAGATCGTGGCCGCAGCGCCCGCATTTCGCGCCATCAGCGCTACGATCGTCGGGGATGCGGTTCAGAGCCTGACAACTGGCACAAACGGTATTCATAACTAACCTCTGGTTATGGGTTGCAGCGCGGCACGTGGCCGATTTGTTTCTGTAATGTTACATATTATCGATGCAGTACTAATAAAGGACAATGAGTTTTATTCAATGATTACGATAGACTCAGGCTTTTAAATGAAATAATGGCTAAGTGATGGCACATCGGGTAATCTGCGCGCTTCGCGCAGCGCAGGTGGAGAAAATGAATGAGCGACGACGAACTGAAAAATAAAAGCGGCAAGGTCAAAGTGATGTATGTCCGCAGTGATGATGATTCTGACCGACGTACCCATAACCCGCGTACCGGGAAAGGTGGGGGACGCCCAGGAAAGTCTCGTGTTGACGGTCGTAACCGCCCTGCGCGCGATGAAAGAGACAGCCGCGGTGGCGATCGTAAACGTGACGATCGCAAGCGTGAAGGCTTCGGCGGTGAGGGTTCCTCTCCGTGGCGTACCGTATCCCGCGCGCCGGGTGATGAGGCGCCGGTAAAAGCGGATCACGGCGGGATCAGCGGAAAAAGCTTTATCGATCCTGAAGTGCTGCGTCGCCAGCGCGCGGAAGAGACCCGCGTTTACGGCGAAAATGCCTGCCAGGCGCTTTTCCAGAGCCGTCCGGACGCTATTGTGCGCGCCTGGTTTATCCAGAGCGTGACTCCGCGCTTCAAAGAAGCCCTGCGCTGGATGGCGGCTAACCGTAAAGCTTATCACGTCGTTGATGAAGCAGAGCTGGCGAAAGCGTCCGGCACTGAACACCACGGCGGAGTTTGCTTCCTGATTAAAAAACGTCATGGCACCTCTGTTGAGCAGTGGGTGGCGAAAGCCGACGCTGAAGATTGCGTGCTGGCGCTGGAAGATGTCGGCAACCCGCACAACCTTGGCGCCATCATGCGCAGCTGCGCGCACTTCGGCGTTAAGGGCGTAATTGTGCAGGATGCTGGCGTTATGGAGTCCGGTGCCGCGATTCGCACCGCAGAAGGCGGGGCAGAACACGTTGAACCGATTACGGGCGACAGCTTTATCGATACGCTTGAGCGCTTCCGTAAAGCGGGCTACGCGATTGTTTCAACTTCCAGCCATAACGGGACTCCGCTGTTTAAAGCCGAGCTGCCGAAGAAGATGGTGCTGGTATTAGGGCAGGAGAGCGACGGTCTGTCTGATGCCGCTATCTCCAGCGCCGATCTGAATATTGCTATCGAAGGCACCGGCAACGTTGAAAGCCTGAACGTTTCCGTGGCAACCGGCGTGCTGCTGGCAGAATGGTGGCGACAGAACAAAGCTTGATAGCTTGTCGCAGAACGATAAATGCCAGCGTAATGCTGGCATTTACATTGTCATCCTTAAATCACCTCCTGGGAGGTGGTGATTGATTTTTAACACTGGTCTGCTTTATTCGCTCTCAGCCGGCAGCCGGGGTAGCCAGTCAATAGGCGCTTCGCCGCGTTCAGCCAGCCATTCATTCGCCAGGACGAAATGATTACAGCCGAAGAAGCCGCGGTGCGCGGAGAGCGGTGACGGATGCGGCGCTTTGAGCACGCAATGGCGCTGGCGATCGATAATCGCGCCTTTCTTTTGCGCATGTGAACCCCACAGCAAAAATACAACCCCTTCCCGATGCTGGTTAATCAGTGAAATCACTTTATCGGTAAAGGTTTCCCATCCGAGACTAGCATGAGAGTGCGCTTGCCCGGCGCGTACCGTTAATACGGTATTAAGCAGCAAAACCCCCTGACGCGCCCAGCTTTCGAGATAACCATGATTTGGGCGCTGAAAGCCCGGGATCGTGCCTTCCAGCTCTTTATACATGTTCAGCAGAGAAGGAGGGGTCGCAACGCCCGGTAAAACAGAGAAGGCAAGACCGTGTGCCTGGCCTGGTCCGTGGTAGGGATCCTGACCGAGGATCACCACTTTGACGTCGCTTAGCTCGGTATAGCGAAACGCGTTGAAAACGTCTTTTTGTGGAGGATAGATAGTGATGCCCGATTGCCGCTCTTCAGCAACCGTTTTTAAGGTATTAACAAACCAGGGTTGCTGCTTCTCTTCTGCCAGCACATCGTGCCAGGTTAATGGGGTGGTCATTTTGCTCTCCTGCAAAGTGTCATTGCCATAGCTTAACTGCATCTTTCTACAACACAAAATTTACGCCATCCCACTGGCGTTCTTTGTGCAAAAAAAATTGAAAACTTACAAATTTTTTTGCTGAAGGATGTAGCGTAACTTGATGTAAAACAATAATATCTGCCTATACCCACTTTTATGATGGGGTTTTTGTTGATTTAAATCAAAGAATGCCGGATGCCCGGCTGATATATATACACTCATACAACAATGGTTTTACCAATTGGCCGCGAAGGCCAATAATCGAACAAACACTGCCTGGGAGGCATAAAATGATTACTGGTATCCAAATTACTAAAGCTGCAAATGACGACCTGCTGAACTCTTTCTGGCTGCTGGATAGCGAAAAAGGCGAAGCCCGCTGCCTGTGCGCAAAGGCCGGTTTTGCTGAAGATGACGTGGTTGCGGTGAGCAATCTGGGCGAGATCGAATACCGTGAGATCCCGGTAGACGTGAAACCTGAAGTTCGCGTTGAAGGCGGTCAGCATCTGAACGTGAACGTTCTGCGTCGCGAAACTCTGCTGGATGCGGTTGAACATCCGGAAAAATATCCGCAGCTGACCATTCGCGTTTCTGGCTATGCGGTGCGCTTTAACTCCCTGACGCCGGAACAGCAGCGCGACGTTATCGCCCGTACTTTTACCGAAAGCCTGTAAGACTCAACTTTGATGTAAAAACGCCGGGATATCCCGGCGTTTTTTTTACTCTTCGTTTGGCTTCTGCGCGGTATCCGCTCCGCTTGGTTTACGACGCTTACCAATGTTTTTGGTATCGCGGTGGCGTTTTTTCACGCGCGGCTTCTCTTTTTCTTTCTCTTTCTTCTCTGCACGCTTCGCTAATACTTTCCTGGACGGTTTACCGGTTTGCTTCTCGCTTGGCGCGCGGGTAGTTGGGCGCAGCTCATCAATAACGCGGGCTTTTAGCGGCTCTTCAGTATAGCGGCCAATTTTACCCAGCAGCAGATGATCGTGGGCTTCAACCAGTGAAATAGCCGTACCTTTTTTACCCGCCCGGCCGGTACGACCAATACGGTGCAGGTAAATATCGGCCGTGCGCGGCAGGTCGAAGTTAAATACGTGGCTTACGTCCGCGATGTCGATTCCGCGTGCGGCAACATCGGTAGCGATTAACACGTTAATTCGACCATCGGTCAGGCGGCTAATTGCTTCATTACGTTTCGCCTGCACCATCTCGCCTTCCAGCCAGCAGGTATTGATACCCGCTTCACGCAGCCAGCCCGCCAGTTCATGAACGCGCTCGCGCTTACGTACGAAGACGATAGAGCGCGTCGCTTCCGGCTGCTTCAGCAGATGGACCAGCAGAGCGGTCTTGTGCTTGACGTCATCGGCACGGTAATACCACTGGTGAATTTTTTTACGCTCGCGGGTGGAGGGCGTTGCCGAGACCTCTACCGGTTCTTCCAGCAGGCGCTCAGCAAAATCTTTAATGGCGTCACCTTCGAGGGTGGCGGAGAACAGCATCGTCTGCTTACGCCAGCGGGTTTCACCGGCAATGTGTTCGATATCCTGCGCGAAGCCCATATCCAGCATGCGGTCCGCTTCATCAAGGATCAGGGTTTCAACGGCGCGGCAATCAAAGTTTTCTTCTTTAATATACTGCAGCAGGCGGCCGGTCGTGGCGACCACAATATCCTGGTTCTCGCTGAACACTTCAGCATGGTTCATATAGGCGACACCGCCGGTAATGGTGGCGATATCCAGATGAGTATGTTTTGCCAGCTCACGCGCGTGGTCGGCAACCTGCATTGCCAGTTCGCGAGTTGGGGTCAGGATAAGAATGCGCGGCGGACCAGATTTCTTGCGCGGAAAATCGAGCAGATGCTGCAACGCGGGCAGAAGATACGCCGCCGTTTTACCGGTGCCTGTCGGGGCTGAACCGAGAATATCACGGCCATCAAGCGCAGGCGGAATAGCGGCGGCCTGAATGGCTGTCGGGCGTGTGAAACCTTTGTCCTGGAGAGCGTCCAGCAGGTTTTCGTCGAGTTCAAGTTCGGAAAAAGTCGTTACAGTCATGATCTACCTCTGAGTGGACCGCCGATTATAGACGTTACGGACGCAATGTTCATCTGTTTGTAAGGCTATCTGTTCTCCGGTATTGTGCATAGCCTTACGCTCAGGAGTTTTTGTCCGCAAGGTTATCGAGGATGTCCCAGTCGAAGTTCGCGCTGCCGCGCAATGGTTTTACGTTTAAGCAGTTTTTTGTCGCCCACGATCGCTGTGCGATGAAAGTGGGTACCGACGGCATTTTACTTGGCGCATGGGCCCCGATCGCGCAGGTTAAGCGCGTGCTGGATATCGGCGCGGGCAGCGGCCTGTTAGCCCTGATGCTCGCGCAGCGTACCGGGGAAACGGTCATCGTGGATGCCGTGGAGCTGGACGAAGAGGCGGCACAACAGGCGCGAGAAAACGCCGCGGATTCTCCATGGGCCGGGCGTCTGCAGATTCATCAGGCCGATATTCAACAATGGCAGCCGCGGCAAACCCGACGCTATGAGCTGATTGTCAGCAACCCGCCTTTTTTCGCAGAAGGCGTACCTTGCGCCACCTCGCAGCGCGAGCAGGCTCGATACACTTCCTCTCTCGATCACGCAACATTATTAACCTGCGCCGCCGAACTTATTACGGAAGAGGGGTTTTTCTGCGTCGTGCTTCCGGTCGACATCGGTAACGCGTTTGTGCAGCGGGCGCAGAATATGGGCTGGCATCTGCGTCTACGAACGGATGTCGCGGAAACGGAAATGCGCCCGCCGCATCGGGTTCTGCTGGCTTTTTCGCCGTCGGCGGGGGAAGAGTGCTTTAGCGACAGATTAGTTATCCGCGGGCCAGAGCAGCAATATTCCGAAGGATTTACCGCTTTGACCCAGGATTTTTATCTTTTTATGTGAGCCAGCGGCGAGAGCACCGACGGTCCGCTGTCGGGCTGCTGCTCTGGATAGTCCAGCGTATAGTGAAGCCCGCGGCTCTCTTTACGCTGCATGGCACAGCGTACAATCAGCTCAGCAACCTGTACCAGGTTACGCAGCTCCAGCAAATTATTAGAGACACGGAAGCGGGCGTAGTATTCGTCCAGCTCCTGTTGCAGCATAGTAATACGGCGCAGGGCGCGTTCAAGACGACGAGTGGTACGCACGATGCCGACATAATCCCACATCAGCAAGCGCAGCTCATGCCAGTTGTGCTGTATTACGACCAGTTCATCAGGTATTTCGACCTGGCTTTCGTCCCAGGAAGGCAGTTTATTGACCGCCTGAGCGAACGGCATACGCTTAACGATATCTTCGGCAGCGGACCAGCCGTAAACAAGGCACTCCAGCAATGAATTTGAAGCCATACGGTTAGCGCCGTGTAATCCCGTGTAGCTCACTTCGCCAATGGCGTACAGCCCGTCAACATCAGTGCGCCCATGATCGTCAACCATCACGCCGCCGCAGGTATAATGTGCCGCCGGCACAATAGGAACTGGCTCTTTTGTCAGGTCAATGCCCAGCCCCAGCAGCTTCTCATAGATCATCGGGAAGTGGTGGCGGATAAATTCTGCCGGTTTATGGCTGATATCGAGATACATACAGTCAACGCCCAGGCGCTTCATCTCATGATCGATCGCTCTGGCGACAATGTCGCGCGGAGCCAGTTCGCCGCGCTCGTCAAATTCCGGCATAAACCGTGTGCCGTCCGGACGTTTCAACAGTGCGCCCTCGCCGCGCAGCGCTTCCGTTAACAGGAAATTGCGCGCTTGCGGATGGTACAGCGCCGTTGGGTGAAACTGATTAAATTCCAGATTGGCGACCCGACAGCCGGCTCGCCAGGCCATTGCAATACCATCCCCGGAAGAGACGTCAGGGTTGGTCGTATATTGATAAACCTTCGCTGCGCCGCCGGTCGCCAGCACCACAGCTTTTGCGCTGCAGGTCTCAACCGCTTCTTTATTACGGTTCCAGATCCAGGCTCCCACAACGCGCCGCGTTCCCGGCAGGCCGATTTTATCGGAGAGAATCAGATCAACGGCGTTGCTGCGCTCCAGCACCCGGATATTAGGGTGGGCCAGCGCCTTGCTCACCAGGGTGGTCTCTACGGCTTTCCCGGTCGCATCGGCGGCGTGGAGGATACGGCGGTGACTGTGCCCCCCTTCGCGCGTCAGGTGATAGCTCGCTTCGCCGTTTGCCCGTACCTCAGTATCGAACAAAACGCCCTGATCGATAAGCCATTGAACGCAGGGTTTAGCGTTGCGCGCAACAAAGGAGACCGCATGGCGATCGCAAAGACCCGCTCCGGCAATCAGAGTATCTTCGATGTGGGATTCAACGCTGTCGGTTTCATCAAACACGGCGGCGATGCCGCCTTGCGCATAGAAAGTAGACCCTTCACTAATTGGGCCTTTGCTGAGAACGGTGACCGTACAGCGTTCCGCCAGGCGCAGGGCGAGAGATAAACCAGCAGCGCCGCTGCCAACAATTAGCACATCACAGGAGGAATCAGGAGTTGTATTCATAGTCTTTGTTTAATTTACTAAACACGATTACCGAACAATAGCACCAGACAGCGATAATTCGTACACTTTTTTTACTGCTGGTTGTGCAGGCTAAACATGGAGTCACAATGTGGCGGGAGATACGTCTACGAAAGGTTTTGCGAAGCCGCTCGGTAGCTTCAGATTTTATAGTGAAATAAAAGTCGGGTTACGTTACCCTTCTGGCGGGTCTTGCGCTTTTTCTTATTATCTTACATATCGTTTAGCTACCGGGACATATAATGAGAGATAACAATCCGTCAGCCGGTGCCGAACGAAAAACAAAGGCGTAACGGAACTTTATTGTTTTCAGACACTCCAACCCTCTGCTTGCTCATTTATGCAGTAATTGGGTGGTGTTTTTGAATACGCATGGGAATTGGGTTTGGGGAGACATTACCTCGGATGAGCGAGCAGTTAACGGATCAGGTCCTTGTTGAACGGGTCCAGAAAGGAGATCAGAAAGCATTTAACCTGCTGGTGGTACGCTATCAGCATAAGGTTGCAAGCCTGGTCTCCCGCTACGTGCCGCCGGGCGATATCGCTGACGTTGTTCAGGAGTCGTTCGTTAAAGCATGGCGTGCGCTGGATTCTTTCCGGGGGGATAGTGCTTTTTACACCTGGTTATATCGCATTGCCGTAAACACGGCGAAGAATTATCTGGTTGCTCAGGGGCGCCGTCCGCCATCCAGCGATGTTGATGCAAATGATGCTGAAAACTTCGAAAGCGGTGGGGCGTTGAAAGAAATTTCGAACCCTGAGAACTTAATGTTGTCAGAAGAGCTGAGACAGATAGTCTTTCGTACCATTGAGTCGCTTCCGGAGGATTTACGCATGGCAATTACCCTGCGGGAGCTGGATGGCATGAGCTATGAAGAAATAGCCGCCATCATGGATTGTCCGGTGGGCACAGTGCGTTCACGCATCTTCCGGGCGCGAGAAGCTATTGATAATAAAGTTCAACCGCTCATCAGGCGTTGACGATAGCGGAATACTGGAAAAGGGTATCAGGCATGCAGAAAGAAAAACTTTCGGCCTTAATGGATGGTGAAACGCTGGATAACGAACTGCTCAATGAGCTGGAGCGTTCATCTGAAATGCAAAAAACCTGGGAGAGCTACCATCTCATCCGCGATACGCTGCGAGGCGATACGAGTGAGATGCTCCATTTTGATATCTCAGCTCGCGTCATGGCCGCCATTGAAAACGAGCCCGTTCGTCAGACGGTTCCTCTTATTCCGGAATCTCAGCCCGCACCGCACCAGTGGCGTCAGATGCCTTTCTGGCAAAAAGTTCGCCCGTGGGCCAGTTCGCTCACCCAGATGGGCGTTGCCGCCTGCGTGTCTCTGGCTGTGATTGTTGGCGTTCAACAGTATAATGGCCAGTCTGATACCTCTCAGCAGCCGGAAGCGCCGGTGTTTAACACCATGCCGATGATGGGTAAGGCCAGCCCGGTTAGCCTGGGCGTACCGGCGGATGCCTCAGCAGGTACCGGCCAGCAGGCTCAAGTGCAGGAACAGCGCCGCAGAATTAATGCTATGCTGCAGGATTATGAATTGCAGCGTCGCCTGCATGCGGAACAGCTGCAGTTTGGCCAGGCCCAGACTCAACAAGCCGCTGTTCAGGTGCCGGGCTATCAAACTTTAGGAACGCAATCGCAGTAATGAAGCAACTTTGGTGTGCCATGTCGCTCATGGCAGGCAGCCTGTTCTTCTCCGTCAACGCCTCGGCTGATACATCGTCCGGGGCGTTGTTGCAGCAGATGAATCTGGCCAGCCAGTCCCTTAATTACGAGCTCTCTTTCGTCAGCATCAACAAGCAGGGTGTTGAGTCGCTGCGCTATCGACACGCTAAACTGGATAATCGCACTCTGGCTCAGCTTCTCCAGCTCGACGGCCCCCGTCGGGAAGTGGTGCTGCGCGGAACGGAGATTAGCTACTTTGAACCCGGGCTCGATCCTTTTACGCTAAACGGCGACTATATTGTTGATTCGCTGCCCTCGCTGGTTTACTCCGACTTTAAACGCCTTTCATCCTATTACGACTTCATTTCCGTTGGGCGTACGCGTATTGCCGATCGTCTATGCGATGTGGTTCGCGTCGTGGCTCGCGATGGTACCCGCTATAGCTATATTGCCTGGCTGGATGCGGAAACTAAGCTTCCGCTGCGGGTGGATCTGCTTGATCGGGATGGCGAAACGCTTGAGCAGTTCCGGGTGGTCTCCTTCAACGTTGGCGATAATGTCAGCGCCAGCATGGAAACCCTGTCTAAAGCTAATCTACCTCCTCAGCTGTCCGTTCCGGAGGGGGGCAATAAGGCCAACTTTAACTGGGCGCCAACCTGGCTGCCGCAGGGTGTTGCCGAAGTGTCCAGCAGCCAGCGTCGCCTGCCCACTTTCGATGGGCCGGTAGAGTCCCGATTGTATTCCGACGGGCTGTTTAGTTTCTCCATTAATATCAATCGCGCCACGGCAAATAGCACCGATCAGCTACTGCGTACCGGCCGTCGTACCGTAGCGACTACCGTGCGTGATAACGCAGAAATCACCATTGTTGGCGAGCTGCCTCCGCAAACCGCCAAGCGGATTTCCGACAGTATCAAATTCAGGGCAGTACAATGATTAAAGAGTGGGCGACGGTTGTTTCCTGGGACAATGGCGTTGCGCTGGTGCATTGCGATGTCAAAGCCTCTTGCAGCAGCTGCGCTTCTCGCGCCGGTTGCGGAAGCCGGGTGCTGAATAAGCTAGGGCCGCAAACCAGCCATACCATTAGCGTTCCCTGCGAACAGCCGCTGTCGGCCGGGCAAAAGGTCGAGCTGGGTATTGCCGAGAGCAGCCTGCTAGGGTCGGCAGTATTGGTCTATATGGCGCCGTTAGTGGGTTTGTTCGTAATGGCATCAATATTCCAGGTGCTGTTTGCCAATGATTTCGCCTCCCTCTGCGGGGCGATACTGGGCGGCGTCGGCGGGTTTCTGGTAGCGCGCGGCCTCTCGCCGGGCCTGGCTTCCCGGCAGTCGTGGCAGCCGGTGATTCTTAGCGTCGGTTTACCGCCAGATTTAGTCCGCATCGAGACGACTTCCTCACCATTGGGTCAGTGATTTCACTGGCCCTTATCTTTATTTACAACTCACGCAAGAACTCGTCATTTACTCCAGCTATGCTAGCGGTAAGAGCATTTCCTGGTTTCGTGGTTGTAGTGTAGAATGCGGCGTTTTCGGATTAAAAAACGTCAGGCACAGTACTGCGGCCTCATGATTCGCGTAAGGCATAATTAACTCTAAATATGAAGAATATACGTAACTTTTCAATCATCGCTCACATCGACCACGGTAAGTCGACATTGTCTGACCGAATTATCCAGATTTGCGGTGGCCTTTCCGATCGTGAAATGGCAGCCCAGGTTCTGGACTCCATGGATCTTGAACGTGAGCGCGGTATTACCATCAAGGCGCAGAGCGTCACCCTCGATTACAAAGCGTCTGATGGCGAAACCTATCAGCTGAACTTTATCGACACGCCCGGCCACGTCGACTTCTCTTATGAAGTTTCTCGTTCGCTTGCTGCCTGTGAAGGCGCTTTGCTGGTGGTTGATGCGGGGCAGGGCGTAGAAGCCCAGACGCTAGCTAACTGCTATACGGCGATGGAAATGGACCTGGAAGTGGTTCCGGTCCTGAACAAAATTGACCTGCCGGCGGCCGATCCGGAGCGCGTGGCGGAAGAAATTGAAGACATCGTCGGTATCGATGCTACCGATGCGGTGCGCTGTTCTGCAAAGACCGGCGTTGGCGTGCCGGACGTGCTAGAACGCCTGGTGCGCGACATTCCGCCGCCGGAAGGCGACCCGGAAGCGCCGCTGCAGGCTCTGATCATCGACTCCTGGTTCGATAACTACCTCGGCGTCGTCTCTCTGGTGCGTATCAAAAACGGCACCATGCGTAAAGGCGATAAAATTAAGGTGATGAGTACCGGGCAGGTGTATAACGCCGACCGCCTGGGCATCTTCACGCCGAAACAGGTTGACCGTACCGAGCTGAAATGCGGCGAGGTAGGCTGGCTGGTTTGCGCCATCAAAGATATTCTCGGCGCGCCGGTCGGCGATACGCTGACTCTCTCTCGCAACCCGGCGGAAAAAGCGCTGCCAGGCTTTAAAAAGGTTAAACCGCAGGTTTACGCCGGCCTGTTCCCGGTCAGTTCTGATGATTACGAGAACTTCCGCGATGCGCTGGGCAAACTGAGCCTTAACGATGCCTCTCTGTTCTACGAACCGGAAAGCTCCACCGCGCTGGGCTTCGGTTTCCGCTGCGGCTTCCTGGGTCTTCTGCATATGGAGATCATCCAGGAGCGTCTTGAGCGTGAATATGACCTGGATCTGATCACCACGGCGCCGACGGTCGTTTATGAAGTAGAAACCACCTCGAAAGAAGTTATTTACGTCGATAGCCCGTCCAAGCTGCCGCCGCTGAACAATATTCAGGAGCTGCGCGAGCCGATCGCCGAGTGTCATATGCTGCTGCCGCAGGAGTTTTTAGGCAACGTCATTACCCTGTGTATCGAAAAACGCGGCGTACAGACCAATATGGTCTATCACGGCAATCAGGTTGCGTTGACCTATGAAATTCCGATGGCGGAAGTGGTGCTCGACTTCTTTGACCGTCTGAAGTCTACTTCCCGCGGCTATGCCTCGCTGGACTACAACTTCAAACGCTTCCAGGCCTCCAATATGGTGCGCGTGGATGTGTTGATTAACGGCGAGCGCGTGGATGCGCTGGCGCTGATCACGCATAACGATAATGCGCCGTATCGCGGCCGCGAACTGGTTGAGAAGATGAAAGAGCTGATCCCGCGTCAGCAGTTCGATATCGCTATCCAGGCTGCTATCGGCAACCACATCATTGCCCGTTCTACCGTTAAACAGCTGCGTAAAAACGTCCTGGCGAAATGCTATGGCGGCGACGTCAGCCGTAAGAAAAAGCTGCTGCAGAAGCAGAAAGAAGGTAAGAAACGAATGAAGCAGGTCGGTAACGTTGAGCTGCCGCAGGAAGCGTTCCTCGCCATTCTGCACGTTGGTAAAGACGGCAAATAACCCTAAGGAGTTGGCATGGCGAACATGTTTGCCCTGATCCTGGTCATCGCTACTTTGGTGACGGGTCTGTTGTGGTGCCTGGATAAGTTTATCTTTGCGCCAAAACGTCGCGAAAGTCAGGCCGCTGCCCAGGCGGCGACCGGCGACCAGCTGGACAAGAAAACGCTGAAAAAGGTGGGCCCGAAACCGGGCTGGCTGGAAACCGGCGCTTCCATCTTCCCGGTACTGGCGATTGTTCTGGTGGTTCGCTCATTTATTTATGAGCCCTTCCAGATCCCATCCGGCTCAATGATGCCGACGCTGCTAATCGGCGATTTTATTCTGGTAGAGAAGTTTGCTTACGGCATTAAGGATCCGATTTACCAGAAAACGCTGATCGAAACCGGGCATCCGAAGCGCGGCGATATCGTTGTCTTTAAATATCCGCAGGATCCGCGCCTGGATTATATCAAGCGGGCCGTCGGCTTACCGGGTGATAAAGTCACTTACGATCCGATTGCTAAACAGGTCACTATCCAGCCGGGCTGCAGTTCTGGTCAGGCCTGCGGCAACGCTCTGCCGGTCACTTACTCCAACGTTGAGCCGAGCGATTTCGTACAGACCTTCTCCCGCAGCAACGGCGGTGAAGCGACCAGCGGTTTCTGGCAACTGCCGAAAGGCGAGACCAAAGCGAATGGCATTCGTCTGACCGAACGTAAAGAGACGCTGGGTGACGTGACGCACCGCATTTTGACCGTGCCGATTGCGCAGGATCAGGTTGGGATGTATTACCACCAGTCCGGGCTACCGCTGGCAACCTGGATTGTCCCCCCGGGGCAGTATTTTATGATGGGTGACAACCGCGATAACAGCGCCGACAGCCGTTATTGGGGCTTTGTGCCGGAAGCGAATCTGGTGGGTAAAGCCACCGCAATCTGGATGAGTTTCGAAAAACAGGAAGGTGAATGGCCTACCGGCGTACGTTTATCGCGCATTGGCGGCATTCATTAATTTTCCTGTCTTATTCACGCTGCCGCCGCAATAACGGCAGCGTGAATTATTTAATATTTAAATCTATTCAAACTAACGACATCCCTTGTCGTTGCGTATAGAATATCCCCCCGAAGTTTTAGGTTGTCTCTCGTAAGATTGACACAGCACACGAAACCGCGTTGGTTTTTACTCAGGTCGGTTTCGTGTGCTGCATTTTTGACGCATTCATCTATTGGTAACGCATGAACCCCATCGTAATTAATCGGCTTCAACGGAAGCTGGGCTACACTTTTCATCATCAGGAGCTGTTGCAACAGGCATTAACTCACCGCAGTGCCAGCAGCAAACACAATGAGCGCCTGGAGTTTTTAGGCGACTCAATATTGAGCTTTGTGATCGCTAACGCCCTCTATCATCGTTTCCCTCGGGTAGACGAAGGCGATATGAGCCGCATGCGCGCGACGCTGGTACGAGGCAACACGCTGGCAGAAATTGCCCGCGAGTTCGAATTAGGTGAATGCCTGCGTCTTGGGCCGGGTGAACTGAAAAGCGGAGGCTTTCGCCGTGAATCGATACTGGCGGACACCGTTGAAGCTTTAATCGGCGGGATTTTCCTCGACAGCGATATTCAGAACGTTGAGCGCCTTATCCTCTCCTGGTACCAGAGCCGTCTGGACGAAATCAGCCCTGGTGACAAGCAAAAAGATCCGAAGACGCGCTTGCAGGAGTATCTGCAGGGGCGTCATCTGCCGCTGCCGTCTTACCTGGTGGTACAGGTTCGCGGTGAAGCGCACGATCAGGAATTTACTATCCACTGCCAGGTTAGCGGCCTGAGTGAACCGGTGGTTGGCACGGGTTCTAGCCGTCGCAAGGCGGAGCAGGCTGCCGCCGAACAGGCGCTGAAAAAGCTGGAGCTGGAATGAGCGAAGAAAAGAACTACTGCGGATTTATTGCCATCGTTGGTCGTCCAAACGTGGGCAAATCCACATTGCTGAATAAGCTGCTCGGGCAGAAGATCTCGATCACTTCCCGAAAAGCGCAGACCACGCGTCACCGCATCGTCGGTATCCATACTGAAGGCCCGTATCAGGCGATCTACGTCGATACCCCCGGTCTGCATATGGAAGAAAAACGCGCGATTAACCGCCTGATGAACAAGGCGGCAAGCAGCTCTATTGGCGACGTTGAGCTGGTTATCTTCGTGGTTGAAGGGACCCGCTGGACGCCGGACGACGAGATGGTGCTCAACAAGCTGCGCGACGGTAAAGCGCCGGTGATTCTGGCGGTCAACAAAGTCGACAACGTCCAGGAAAAAGCGGATCTTCTGCCGCACCTGCAGTTCCTCGGCAGTCAAATGAACTTCCTCGATATCGTACCGATTTCTGCGGAAACGGGGCTGAATGTTGATACGATCGCCGGTATCGTGCGCAAGCATTTGCCGGAGGCGATTCACCACTTCCCGGAAGATTACATCACTGACCGTTCGCAGCGCTTTATGGCTTCCGAGATCATTCGTGAAAAGCTGATGCGTTTCCTTGGCGCAGAACTGCCATATTCCGTCACCGTCGAAATTGAGCGTTTTGTGACCAATGAGCGCGGCGGTTACGACATTAACGGCCTGATTCTGGTTGAGCGCGAAGGGCAGAAGAAGATGGTGATTGGTAACAAAGGGGCCAAAATCAAAACCATCGGTATCGAAGCGCGTAAAGACATGCAGGATATGTTTGAAGCGCCGGTTCACCTTGAGCTTTGGGTGAAAGTGAAATCCGGCTGGGCTGATGACGAACGCGCGCTGCGCAGTCTCGGTTACGGCGACGATCTTTAAGTTTGGATACTCTATGGCTTTCGAGGTGCAGGACAAAACACAAAGTGTTTTGAACAGCGCTTGCGCTGGCTCCGAAGGAGCGAGGCCAGAGGCTGAGTCGCGCGGCAAGACCGCGAGTCCCCGGGAGCTTACTTCAGTAATTGATTGGGGTGAGTGGGCGAAGCCAACGCACCTGCGGCTTGAAAGACGACGAGTATGATGGAAGGCTGGCAACGCGCTTTCGTACTGCATAGTCGTCCCTGGAGCGAAACCAGCCTGATGCTGGACGTCTTCACGGAAGAGTCCGGGCGCGTGCGCCTTGTTGCAAAAGGCGCACGTTCCAAACGCTCCAACCTCAAAGGCGCTCTTCAGCCTTTTACCCCCTTACTGCTCCGCTTTGGCGGGCGCGGCGAAGTTAAAACGCTGCGCAGCGCGGAAGCCGTCTCGCTGGCGCTCCCTCTCAGCGGTATCACGCTCTACAGCGGACTTTACGTCAACGAACTGCTCTCTCGCGTGCTTGAGCACGAAACGCGCTTCTCGGAACTCTTTTTCGATTATCTGCACTGTATCCAGTCGCTGGCTGGCGCTACAGGCTCGCCGGAACCGGCGCTTCGGCGGTTTGAGCTGGCGCTGCTTGGGCATCTGGGATATGGCGTTGATTTCCTGCACTGCGCCGGCAGCGGAGAGGCGGTTGACGATACGATGACCTACCGCTACCGTGAAGAGAAAGGATTTATTGCCAGCGTGGTTATTGATAACAACACCTTTACCGGGCACCATCTGAAGGCGCTGGCCAGCCGCGAATTTCCGGACAGCGATGCGCTGCGCGCGGCAAAGCGTTTCACCCGAATCGCCCTGAAGCCCTATCTTGGTGGGAAGCCGTTAAAAAGTCGCGAGCTGTTTCGTCAGTTTTTGCCCGCACGGGCCGATAAAACAAATAACGATTAACGAGGATTGTCATGGCTGAATTACTGTTAGGGGTCAACATTGACCACATAGCGACATTACGCAACGCTCGCGGTACCGCTTATCCGGATCCGGTACAGGCGGCCTTTATCGCCGAGCAGGCAGGCGCTGATGGTATTACCGTTCATCTGCGCGAAGATCGCCGCCATATTACCGATCGCGACGTACGTATTTTGCGCCAGACTCTGGATACCCGCATGAACCTTGAGATGGCGGTGACGGAAGAGATGCTGAAGATTGCCTGTGAGACTCAACCGCATTTCTGCTGCCTGGTGCCGGAAAAACGTCAGGAAGTGACAACCGAAGGCGGACTGGATGTGGCGGGGCAGCTCGATAAAATGCGCGATGCCTGTAAGCGTCTGGCCGATGCCGGTATTCTGGTCTCCCTGTTTATTGATGCTGACCACGCGCAAATTAAGGCCGCAGCGGACGTTGGCGCGCCTTATATCGAAATTCACACCGGCTGCTATGCTGATGCGCAAACGGACGCCGGACAGGCAAAAGAGCTGGAACGTATCGCCAAAGCGGCAACCTATGCCGCGAGCCTGGGGCTGAAGGTCAACGCCGGTCACGGCCTGACGTACCATAACGTTAAGGCTATTGCCGCGCTGCCGGAAATGCACGAGCTGAACATCGGCCATGCGATTATTGGCCGGGCGGTAATGAGCGGCCTGAAGGAAGCGGTTGCGGAAATGAAGCGTCTGATGCAGGAAGCTCGCGGCTGATGGCGATTCTCGGACTGGGTACTGATATTGTTGAAATTGCCCGTATTGACGCGGTGATAGCCCGCAGCGGCGATCGTCTTGCCCGTCGCGTACTCAGCGATTTTGAATGGGCGATATGGGAACAGCATCAGCAGCCGGTCCGTTTTCTGGCGAAGCGTTTCGCCGTTAAAGAAGCGGCGGCCAAGGCGCTTGGCACCGGCATCCGCAACGGGCTGGCGTTCAATCAGTTTGAGGTTTACAACGACGAGCTGGGTAAGCCAAAGCTGCGATTGTGGGGCGAGGCAAAGGGTCTGGCGGAGCGTATGGGCGTAAGCAGCATTCACGTGACGCTGGCCGACGAGCGTCACTATGCCTGCGCCACGGTGATTATCGAAAGCTAATTGTTACAGGCCGGAGAGGTCGGTTAACGCCGCCATCCGGCAATATCACAGTTTGTCCGCGTGGTGCAGCAGGACAAACTTATCCCACAGCTGCTCTTCATTCTCGTTATGGGCCGGATCTTTCAGAATGGTATTTGGGATCGGGCATACCTTCTGGCAGGTTGGCGTATCATAGTGGCCGACGCATTCGGTGCAGCGATCGCTGTTAATTTCATAAATGCTATCACCCATGGATATCGCCTCATTCGGGCACTCCGGCTCGCACATATCGCAGTTGATACATTTTTTGGTGATTAACAGCGCCATCAGGAATTTCTCAGAAACAACACAAACAGGGCGGGCATTATACGCCCATTTTTCGCTCGGGCCAGCTCTTTTCAACCGCGGGGCGACCCTCCGCAGCAGAGAAATTTTGCCCGCTCTGAGCCAATAAGAGAGTGTGCTTTTGACAGCGGGCAGGGCACTCGGGGTTACACCAGCTTTTTCACCAGCGCTTCGCTATGGCGAATTCGCTCCGGGGCACGTTCAAGATCCTGCTGCACCAGTCCCATAAACAGAAGATCGGTCAGCATCATCTGCGCGCTGGTAGAGGAGATCGCGGCGCTGCGCGTAGCCTGTTCTTCCGCTATGGTATACAGGCACAGCGTCGCCTGTTGCTGAAGAGCGTTGGGATTAAATCCGGTGATCGCCAGGATCTGGCTTCCTACTCGTAACGCTTCACCAGCCGCCATGTTGATCTCGCGTCGTTCACCGGAGTAGGAAATAGCCAACAGCAGATCGTCCGGCGACATCGCCTGTACCGTCGCCAGCAGCGCATGCATATCCTGTTCTGACACGGCATTAATGCCGATTTTCATCAGCTTCCAGCTGAAGTTTCTTGCCACCAGCCCCGACGCGCCGATACCGGTAATAATGACCCGGCGGGCGTGGCGCAATAGCGTGACGGCTTCGAACAGCTTCTCTTCGGCGTTGACGTCCAGCGAAGCGTGCATGGCCGCGATATTATCTTTAATGAGTTTTTCGCCTACCAGACGGAGAGGATCGTCGCCGCGGATCTGATTATGTACCGGCACGGACTGTGGCGTAGGGGCGCTTGCCAGGGCTTCGCTTAACGCCAGCTTTAATGCCGGAAAACCTTTGAAACCCATCTTCTGCGCAAATTTGACTACGCTTGACTGGCTGACCCCGGCTTCGCCCGCCAGCTGTTGTGAGCTAAGGTGGCGGGTTTTATCCGGTTGGGCCAGAATGAAATCGGCCAGTTTTTTATCGCTTGCGGCCAGCGTTGGGTAGCGCTGGCGAATACGGGTCAAACAGTTCATAGCGGCTCCGGAGGACGGCTTCACCCTCGACTGAAAGAATTTTGTATTCGATTATAAGAGGATTACTGCGAATTAAAAATTCTGAGCTTCAGATTTCTCTGCAGAAGCGTTTTCTTAATCCGGATTCAACAACAGCGTATGTTTTCGCTATTCGCAGCTTAAGACTGCTAAGCTATTGGTTATCAGGCGATCGTTCAGGGGAGTGGGTTTTGAATAGCAGTACGCGGAGAGTGGTTTTCTTTGATCTGGATGGAACCTTACATCAGCAGGATATGTTCGGCAGCTTTTTGCGCTATGTCCTGCGCCACCAGCCGCTAAATGTCCTGCTGGTGATTCCTTTATTACCGGTTATTGCCGCCGGGCTGATGCTGTTCGGACGCGCTGCGCGCTGGCCGATGAGCCTGCTGCTGTGGGCGTCAACTTTTGGCCGCAGCGAGCGTCACCTGAAACGCCTTGAGGCGAGTTTCGCCCGCTGGTTTCGCCAGCACGTCACGGCGTTCCCGGTAGTACAGGCGCGGCTCAACAACTATCTGACCAGCACCGATGCGGACGTCTGGCTGATTACCGGCTCGCCGCAGTCGCTGGTTGAGCAGGTTTATTTTGATACTCCCTGGCTGCCGCGAGTGAACCTGATCGCCAGCCGGATGGAGCGTCGTTGCGGCGGCTGGGGATTAACCCTGCGCTGCCTCGGCAATGAAAAAGTGGCGCAGCTGGAACAAAAAATCGGCGCTCCGCTGCGATTGTACAGCGGCTACAGCGACAGCGAGCAGGATAACCCGCTGCTCTATTTTTGCCAGCACCGCTGGCGGGTGACGCCGCAGGGCGATCTTCAGCAGTTAGAATAGTGTGTAATACATAACGTCCATGTATAATGCGCCCCGCTTTTCTGCAGGAGTGCCCGCTTTGTCTGACCATGAATTAAATGATGAATACTGGATGCGTCACGCTCTGACGCTGGCGAAACGCGCCTGGGAAGAGGGCGAAGTGCCGGTCGGCGCGGTACTGGTGCATAATCATCAGGTCATCGGCGAAGGCTGGAATCGGCCAATCGGACGTCACGATCCGACCGCGCACGCCGAAATTATGGCGCTGCGTCAGGGCGGGCTGGTGCAGCAAAACTATCGTCTGATTGACGCAACGCTGTACGTTACCCTTGAACCCTGCGTGATGTGCGCCGGGGCGATGGTTCATAGTCGCATCTCTCGGCTGGTTTTTGGCGCCAGAGATGCGAAAACCGGCGCAGCCGGGTCGCTCATCGACGTGCTGCACCACCCGGGAATGAACCATCGGGTCGAGATAACGGAAGGCATTTTGGCTGAGGCCTGTTCCGGCATGCTGAGCGATTTTTTCCGCTGGCGACGCGAAGAGAAAAAAGCGCTGAAGCGAGCTAGCCGGCAAGCGGAAGGTTAATGCCCCGTACCGGGGATTTTCAGCTTCGCGTTGTCCACCAGCGTTTCTGCGCGGAAGCTGAAAAAGGACATGGCGTACTGCTCTTCCTTACCCAGCTCCTCCGGCATGACTGCCGGATAGTGCTCGCCTAGTGCCGCTATCTGGGCGTCCTTTCTCTCTTTTTCAGAAAGATAGCCCACGAGGCTAATATGATATTTACGGATATTTTCGACGTAGGCGTAGGCTTCGTGGCCGCGTGCAAAGCCGTACTTCAGCCGGCTGTAGTAGTTTTTCTGGCTTAGCAGCGGCAGACGCTGCTTCACATCGGCCCAGCTATTCGGGTTGCCTTTCTGCTTTTTCGTCAGCGCCATTGCGTCGAGCATATGCGCGTAGCCCATATTGTAAGCCGCCAGCGCAAACCAGATGCGTTCATCCTGCGGGACCGACTCCGGCACTTTATTCATCATATCCTGTAAATAACGCATGCCGCCGTCGAGGCTTTGCTCGGCGTCGGTGCGATCGGTCAGGCCCAGACTTTGAGCAGTATTGCGGGTCAGCATCATGATGCCGCGAACGCCGGTCGGGGAGGTGGCCTGCGGATCCCAGTGCGATTCCTGCCATGAGATAGCCGCCAGCAGCCGCCAGTCTATCTGACGGGCATATTTTTCAAACATTGGCTGCAGGTCCGGGAGCACGCTTTCCACGGCGCGCAGGAAGGTACGGGTGTCTACATAATCAAAATCGTTGCCGTGACCAAGGTATTTCTCCTCCAGCCTCGCCAGTGTGCCGTCCTCGTTAATATTATTGAAGAAATCGAGCATTGCTGCCGGCAGGGAGTTGTCCTCACCTTTTTCGCTAAACCAGGTGACCGGCTGCTCGTCGCTGATATCAAGCGCGACGGCCAGCTCCGGATGGACGCGCTGGAACAGGCTGACGGCGACCGAATCAGCAACGGTATAGTCGAGTTTGCCATCAATAACCGCCTGCATCAGCGCCGTCGTCCCGCGTTTCTCGTCCACGCGCCAGTCGAGATCGGGGTATTTTTGCTTTTTTAGGGCCTGAAGATCGTTAATCGCCACGTGTCCGGGAGCAATCGCCAACTGGTCGGCGGTAAGATTTGCCAGGCTGCGCGGACGCAGGCTGCCTTTGCGATAAACCAGCTGTTGCGAAACGGAGTAGTAGGTTGGCCCGACCTGATAGTTCTTCACCCGTTCGGAATTGTAGACCAGGCCGGCAGCCAGCATATCGGCTTTGCCTTCATCGAGGTCATCAAACAGCTGGCTGATATTCTGCCTGACGGTGACTTTTAGCTCGACGCCGAGGTAGTCGGCAAACTGCTGCGCCAGCTCATAATCAAAACCGTAGGTCCGATCGTTAATGGTCGCGAAGGTCATTGGCGAATTAATGGTGCTGATACGCAGTTCTCCACGCGCCATGATCCCGGCCACGCGGTTTTCCGGCTTACCCATCCACGGGAGAGACGGCCACAGGGCAGCCGCCAGCAGGAGAGTCACAATGCCGATGAGCAGATAATTAATCTTTAATTTTTTCAGATAGTTAATCTTCTGCAGCTTCGGGTTCCTCAGCAGACTATGACCAGAATAAGTAAAAGGTTGTCGTGGAATGAGCGGCATTTTGCTTAAGAATGCGCCAGTTGGCAACTTATTCGCGAGGAGGGTCACATTTATTGATAAACCCTGGCAATCATTTTATTTCTACGCAAACGGTTTCGTCGGGGCGCAGGATTCACTATAATGGCGCCCGTTTCCCCCCTGGCTCACCATGAAAGCTTCGAAGACGAGAGACTTATGATGGAAATTTTGCGTGGTTCACCTGCACTGTCGGCATTCCGTATCAATAAACTGCTGGCACGTTTCCAGGCGGCCAACCTTCCGGTCAGCACGATATATGCCGAGTACGTTCATTTTGCCGACCTTAGCGCCCCGCTCAGCGACAACGATCGCGAGAGTCTGGCAAGGTTGCTCAAGTATGGCCCGAACTTAAGCAGCCATACCCCAACCGGCAAGCTACTGCTCGTTACCCCCCGTCCCGGCACCATCTCTCCCTGGTCTTCTAAAGCTACCGACATCGCCCATAACTGCGGCCTGTCTCAGATTGTGCGCCTTGAGCGCGGCGTCGCGTATTACGTCGAAGCCAGCAGCCTCAACGATGAACAGTGGTCGCTGGTGGCGGCCGAACTTCATGACCGCATGATGGAAAGCGTTTTCGGCGCGCTGGAAGAGGGTGAAAAACTGTTTGCCCATCATCAGCCAACGCCGGTCACCAGCGTTGACCTGCTGGGCCTGGGGCGTCAGGCGCTGATTGACGCCAACCTCCGTCTGGGGCTTGCGCTGGCGGATGACGAAATTGACTATCTGCAGGATGCTTTCCAGACGCTGGGCCGCAACCCGAACGATATCGAACTCTATATGTTCGCGCAGGCTAACTCCGAGCACTGCCGACACAAGATTTTTAACGCCGACTGGGTCATCGATGGCGAAAAGCAGCCGAAGTCGCTGTTCAAAATGATCAAAAACACCTTCGAGAAAACCCCGGACTACGTGCTGTCTGCTTATAAAGACAACGCCGCGGTAATGGAAGGTTCAGCCGTGGGGCGCTACTTTGCCGACCACGCAACCGGTCGCTACGACTTCCACCAGGAAGACGCGCATATTCTGATGAAGGTCGAAACCCATAACCACCCGACGGCGATCTCTCCGTGGCCGGGCGCGGCGACAGGTTCCGGCGGCGAAATTCGCGATGAAGGCGCCACCGGACGCGGGGCGAAGCCAAAAGCCGGTCTGGTGGGTTTCTCGGTTTCCAACCTGCGGATTCCGGGGTTTGAACAGCCGTGGGAAGAAGATTTCGGCAAACCGGATCGTATCGTTACCGCGCTGGATATCATGACTGAAGGTCCGCTGGGGGGCGCGGCGTTTAACAACGAATTTGGTCGTCCGGCGCTCAACGGCTATTTCCGTACCTATGAAGAGAAGGTAACCAGCCACAACGGCGAAGAGCTGCGCGGCTACCATAAGCCCATTATGCTGGCGGGCGGAATCGGCAACATTCGCGGCGAACACGTGCAGAAGGGCGAAATTGTCGTCGGCGCGAAGCTGATTGTTCTCGGCGGTCCGGCAATGAACATCGGTCTCGGCGGCGGCGCGGCCTCTTCAATGGCCTCCGGCCAGTCCGATGCCGACCTCGATTTCGCCTCCGTACAGCGCGATAACCCGGAGATGGAACGTCGTTGCCAGGAGGTTATCGACCGCTGCTGGCAGCTGGGCGACGCCAACCCGATTTTGTTTATCCACGATGTCGGCGCTGGCGGTCTGTCGAACGCCATGCCTGAGCTGGTCAGCGACGGCGGACGCGGCGGTAAATTCCAGCTGCGCGATATCCTCAGCGATGAGCCGGGCATGAGCCCGCTGGAGATCTGGTGTAACGAATCGCAGGAACGTTATGTGCTGGCGGTCGCGCCTGAGCAACTGCCGTTGTTTGATGAGCTGTGCCGCCGCGAACGCGCGCCGTACGCGGTGATTGGCGAAGCAACCGAAGCGCTGCATCTGAGCCTTGATGATGCCCACTTTGACGATCGTCCGATCGACCTGCCGCTTGACGTGCTGCTGGGCAAAACGCCGAAAATGACCCGTGACGTGCAGACGTTGAAAGCGCAGGGCCAGAGTCTGCAACGCCAGGGCATCACGATTGCCGACGCGGTGAATCGCGTGCTGCACCTGCCGACGGTCGCGGAGAAAACCTTCCTCGTCACCATTGGCGATCGCACCGTCACCGGTATGGTGGCGCGCGATCAGATGGTGGGGCCGTGGCAGGTTCCGGTGGCTAACTGTGCGGTCACCACCGCCAGCCTCGATAGCTACTACGGCGAAGCGATGTCCATTGGCGAACGTGCGCCGGTGGCGCTGCTGGACTTCGCCGCCTCCGCCCGTCTGGCTGTTGGCGAGGCGCTGACCAACATCGCGGCGACGCAGATTGGCGCGCTCAATCGCGTGAAGCTGTCGGCAAACTGGATGGCCGCTGCCGGTCACCCGGGCGAAGACGCCGGTTTATATGAAGCGGTAAAAGCGGTGGGCGAAGAGCTCTGTCCGGTTCTGGGACTGACTATTCCGGTGGGTAAAGACTCCATGTCGATGAAAACCCGCTGGCAGGAAGGGGCTGAACAGCGCGAGATGACTTCTCCGCTGTCTCTGGTGATTTCCGCCTTTGCCCGCGTGGAAGACGTACGCCGTACCGTCACCCCACAGCTCTCCACCGAAGACAACGCCCTGCTGCTGATTGATTTAGGCAAGGGGAACAATGCGCTGGGCGCGACCGCGCTGGCGCAGGTTTATCGTCAGCTTGGCGATGTGACTGCCGACGTTCGCGATGTCGCGCAGCTGAAAGGCTTCTGGGACGCAATGCAGGCGCTGGTGGCTGAAGATAAGCTGCTGGCCTGGCACGACCGTTCCGACGGCGGTCTGCTGGTCACTCTGGCCGAGATGGCCTTTACCGGCCACTGCGGCGTCAACGTTGATATCGCCGCGCTCGGCGAGGATCGCCTGGCCGCGCTGTTTAACGAAGAGCTTGGCGGCGTCATTCAGGTTCGTGCCGCCGATCGTCAGGCCGTGGAAGCCACGTTGGCCGCTCATGGCCTGGCGGATTGCGTTCACTATATTGGCCAGGCTACGGCGGGCGATCGTTTCGTCATCGAGGCCGACGGTCATCCGGTATTCAGCGAAAGCCGCACCACGCTGCGCATGTGGTGGGCAGAAACCACCTGGCAAATGCAGCGTCTGCGCGATAACCCGGAATGCGCTGACCAGGAGCACGAGGCGAAAGCCAACGATGTCGATCCTGGGCTCAACGTGAAGCTCTCCTTTGATATCAATGAGGATATCGCTGCGCCTTATATTGCCACCGGCGCGCGTCCGAAGGTCGCGGTGCTGCGTGAGCAGGGCGTGAACTCCCATGTAGAAATGGCCGCGGCGTTCCATCGCGCCGGCTTTGATGCCATCGACGTGCACATGAGCGACCTACTGGCGGGCCGTACCGGTCTTGCTGATTTCCAGGCGCTGGTGGCCTGCGGCGGCTTCTCCTACGGTGACGTTTTAGGCGCCGGTGAAGGCTGGGCGAAATCGATTCTGTTCAATGAGCGGGTTCGCGACGAGTTTGCCACCTTCTTCCATCGTCCGCAGACCCTGGCGCTGGGCGTGTGCAACGGCTGCCAGATGATGTCTAATCTGCGCGAGCTGATCCCGGGCAGCGACCTGTGGCCGCGCTTTGTGCGTAACCAGTCTGACCGCTTTGAAGCGCGCTTCAGCCTGGTTGAGGTGACGCAGAGCCCGTCTCTGCTGCTGCAAGGTATGGTGGGATCGATGATGCCGATTGCCGTATCCCACGGTGAAGGGCAGGTGGAAGTTCGCGATGGCGCGCATCTGGCGCAGCTGGAAAGTAAAGGCCTGGTGGCGCTGCGCTTCGTCGATAACTTCGGTAAGGTGACGGAAAACTATCCGGCCAACCCGAATGGTTCGCCGAACGGTATCACTGCGGTAACCAGCGAAAGCGGGCGCGCGACCATCATGATGCCGCACCCGGAACGCGTGTTCCGCACCGTGTCGAACTCCTGGCACCCGGAAAACTGGGGCGAAGACAGCCCGTGGATGCGTATTTTCCGCAACGCGCGTAAACAGCTGGGCTAAAAATCGTTTACAAATCGAATTAAGCCTCCTGCCCACGCAGGGGGCTTTTTTATTTGTGGGGTACTTCGAAAGCAGGTGTCGGGGATCGCCGACAAACGCGCTATGGTGGTGTCGTCAAAAGGTGACATTTAACTTATTGATTCATAAAGGCATCACTGAATCATTCACCCGATGTTGCTAATCAGCGACACTTTGTACAAAAAGCGACCATCATCATCCGTGCCCATAAATAGTAAAAAGACATTATATTTCATTGTGTTAATAAAATGTTTTGAGATGTGGCATAGTTCGTGCATAATTATAACCAGTGGCTCATTCACCTTCTTATGTCAGCCCCTTCGGGACGCGCTACATAAACTTCGAATGACGCACAAACAGGTGCCTGCCGTCCAACTCCTGATAACAGCTCTGCTTTATCAGTCATCGGGCGAAACGTCGAGTAAGGCACCGCCTCATTTCTTAATAAAGCCAGGCTCCCGTAGCCTGGCTTTATTATACTCGTCGTCTTTTGTGCTACAGGTGCGTTGGCCGCATCTGTTCACCCCGGTCACTTACTTGAGTAAGCTCCCGGGGATTCTCAGCTTTGCCGCCTTCCTGTAACTCAAAATCCATAGAGTATATTGGGTATATTCAGGTAGCATCGTAGTGAGCTAATGATTGAGACCCTATCCGTGAAGCGACTCTCCCTTTTCCCCCGTTCGCTGCGCCAGCTGGTCACGCTATCCTTCGTGCTGATCCTGCTTCCGCTGCTGGTGCTGGCATGGCAGGCGTGGCAAAGCCTTAACGCCCTCAGCGCCCAGGCGGCGCATATTAATCGCACCACCCTTATCGACGCCCGCCGCAGCGAGGCGATGATTAACGCGTCGCTGGAAATGGAGCGTAGCTACCGGCAGTACTGCGTGCTGGACGATCCGACGCTGGCGCGGGTCTATCAAAATCAACGCCAACGCTACAGCGAAATGCTTGACGCTCACGCGGGCGTTCTGCCTGATGAAAAAATCTGGCAGGCGCTGCGTCAGGATCTCGACGATCTGGCCGAGCTGCAGTGTAAAAATAGCGGCCCGGCGGCGAAGTCAGCAGTCAGCCTGGAAGCGTTTGCTTCCGCCAATAGCGACATGGTCCAGGCAACCCGGACGGTGGTCTATTCGCGTGGACAGCAGCTGCAGCAGGAAATCGCCGAGCGCGGCCAGTTCTTCGGCTGGCAGGCGCTGGTGCTGTTCCTGCTCAGCCTGGCGCTGGTGCTGCTGTTCACCCGCATGATTATCGGCCCGGTAAAGGGCATTGAAAGAATGATCAACCGACTGGGCGAGGGGAAATCGCTGGACGATGCCGCGCTGTTTACCGGCCCGCGCGAGCTGCGCTCCGTCGGTAAACGCATTATCTGGCTGAGCGAACGCCTTGCCTGGCTGGAATCCCAGCGCCATCAGTTCCTGCGCCATCTTTCCCATGAGCTGAAAACGCCGCTGGCCAGCATGCGCGAAGGGACGGAACTGCTCGCTGACCGGGTGGCCGGGCCGCTGACGCCCGAGCAGCAGGAGATCGTGGAGATTCTGGATAACAGCAGCCGCAACCTGCAAAAGCTGATTGAGCAGCTGCTGGACTATAACCGCAAACAGGCCGATGGCCCGATTGCGCGCGAGACGGTCAACCTGGCCGAACTGGTGGAAAATGTGGTTTCTGCCCATAGCCTGCCGGCAAGAGCTAAAATGATGCATACCGAACTGTTGCTCAGCGAGCGTTTTTGCGAAGCGGAGCCCGCTCTGCTGGTGAGCGTACTGGATAATCTCTACTCCAATGCGGTGCACTATGGTGCTGAATCCGGTAACATTCGAATCCATAGCTATCGGCACGGCGAGCAGGTGCGCATTGACGTCATTAACGACGGCGAGCCGATCCCGTCCGCAGAAAGAAACATGATTTTTGAGCCTTTTTATCAGGGAAGCCACCAGCGTAAAGGGGCGGTAAAAGGCAGCGGTCTGGGGCTGAGCATTGCCCGCGACTGCGTACGGCAAATGCAGGGCGAGCTGAGCCTGGTTGATGAGAAGTCAGGGCTAATCTGTTTTCGTATCACGCTCCCCGTCGCCGAGTCTGGAAAAAATAACGTCTAACTATCGGGTGAATATGTCCCACTTCTTCGCATTTGTCCGTCCCCTCAGGGGATGGCTGCTGTCAGGCATTTCCTGCCTGGCGCTGGCGGGATGTTCCGCCTCTACATCACCACACGCCGCGGATGGCAAAACGCTCTCCGCGCTGCCGCAGCATCAGGTCGCCGATTTTCTTTCGGTGGAGTGCGCTGATATCTGGAATCTGCAAAGCGAAGCCAGCGACAAAAATCCGCTCTACTGGCTGCGTGGAATTGACTGCGCCGATCGTCTTGCTCCGGTGCAGGCGCGGGCGGAGGCCCGGCTGCACAGCGGCGACAGCTGGCAGGATGCCTTTAAGCGCGGCATTTTACTGGCTGATGCCAAAATTACGCCTAACGAGCGCCGGGAACTGGTCGCCAGTCTGGATAGCTTCAGCCCGCAAATCGCCCCTCAGGTGCGCCCGCTCTATCAGCTCTGGCGCGATGCTCAGGGCCGGCAGCTTCAGCTGATTGATGAGCGTTCCCGCTACGCCAAACTGCAGCAGTCAAACGATGCGGAGCTGGAGACGCTGCGCCAGCAGGAAATTGAGCTACGCAGTCAGCTCGAACTGACGACCCGCAAGCTGGAGAATCTCACCGATATCGAGCGTCAGCTCTCCAGCCGTAAACCCGGCGGGAACTTCAGCTCTGACGCCGGGCACGGCGGCGATAAAGTCCCGGAGGTGATTCATGACGATCCGTAAACCCGCCCGTCTGCTATTAGTGGACGACGATCCGGGGCTGCTGAAGCTGCTGGGTATGCGTCTGGTCAGCGAAGGGTATAGCGTACTGACCGCCGAGAGCGGGCCGGAGGCGCTGCGCACGCTGAGCCGCGACAAGGTCGATCTGGTGGTCAGCGACCTGCGGATGGACGAGATGGACGGACTCCAGCTGTTCAGCGAAATCCAGAAGGTTCAGCCGGGGATGCCGGTGATTATTCTCACCGCGCACGGTTCCATTCCGGACGCCGTTGCCGCGACCCAGCAGGGCGTGTTTAGCTTTCTCACCAAGCCGGTGGATAAAGACGCCCTTTATAAAGCGATTGATGACGCGCTGGAGCAGAGCGCGCCAACCACCGACGAGCGCTGGCGTCAGGCGATTGTGACCCGTAGCCCGCTGATGGAGCGACTGCTGGAGCAGGCCGGGATGGTGGCGCAGTCGGACGTCAGCGTGCTGATTAACGGCCAGAGCGGTACCGGCAAGGAGATTGTCGCCCAGGCAATTCATAACGCCAGCCCGCGCCGCGATAAACCTTTTGTCGCCATTAACTGCGGCGCGCTTCCCGAACAGTTGCTGGAGTCAGAATTGTTCGGCCACGCGCGCGGCGCTTTTACCGGCGCAGTCAGCAATCGCGAGGGGCTATTCCAGGCCGCGGAAGGCGGGACCCTGTTTCTTGATGAAATTGGCGATATGCCGGTTGCGCTACAGGTGAAACTGCTGCGCGTTCTGCAGGAACGTAAAGTGCGCCCGCTGGGCAGCAATCGCGATATCGATATTGATGTGCGGATTATTTCTGCGACCCATCGCGACCTGCCTAAGGCCATGGCGCGAGGCGAATTTCGTGAAGATCTGTTCTATCGTCTCAACGTGGTGAATCTGAAAATCCCGCCGCTGGCTGAGCGTACGGAAGATATTCCGCTGCTGGCGAACCATCTGCTGCGCCAGTCTGCCGATCGCCATAAACCTTTTGTCCGCGCATTCTCCACGGATGCGATGAAGCGGCTGATGGCCGCTAAATGGCCGGGCAACGTGCGCCAGCTGGTGAACGTGATTGAGCAGTGCGTGGCGCTGACCTCTTCGCCGGTCATTAGCGACGCCCTGGTAGAGCAGGCGCTGGAAGGGGAAAACACCGCGCTGCCGACGTTTGTCGAAGCGCGGAATCAGTTTGAGCTCAATTACCTGCGCAAGCTGCTGCAAATTACCAAAGGGAACGTCACGCATGCGGCCCGGATGGCGGGGCGCAATCGCACCGAATTTTATAAGCTGCTGTCGCGCCACGAGCTCGACGCTAACGACTTTAAAGAGTAGCTCCGGATGATGGCGCAAGTTATGATACGGTTAGCAACCGGTTACGCGACTAAAACAGGAACACCATGAAAAAGATTGATGCGATTATTAAACCCTTCAAACTGGATGACGTGCGTGAAGCGCTGGCCGAAGTCGGCATCACCGGGATGACGGTAACGGAAGTGAAAGGCTTTGGCCGTCAGAAGGGGCATACCGAGCTGTATCGCGGCGCGGAGTATATGGTCGATTTTCTGCCGAAAGTGAAAATCGAAATCGTTGTTACCGATGATATCGTCGACACTTGCGTGGATACCATTATCCGTACGGCGCAGACCGGCAAAATCGGCGACGGTAAGATCTTTGTCTTTGATGTCGCGCGCGTGATTCGTATCCGTACCGGCGAAGAAGACGACGCGGCGATTTAAGCTGTCAAACCGGATGGCGGTCCGGCAATTTCCGGGCCGCCTGCATTTATCGCTCCGTTTACAGCACCTTGTGCGGGCCGAAGCACTCATAATGAATGTTGCCGCTGCTCACGCCCAGATCTACCAGCTGCTTCGCGGCAAACTGCATAAACGCCACCGGGCCGCAGAGATAGAACTGCATCTGCGGGTCGCCGATCTTGTCGGCCAGGGCCGATAAATCCATCAAACCTTCGCTGTCAAACGCGCCGGATTGACGGTCCGCTTCGCTCGGGCTGCGGTACCAGACGTGAGAAGTAAACTTCGGCAGCGTTTCACCCAGCGTTTTAACTTCGTCCGCGAAGGCGTGTACGTCGCCGTTCTCTGCCGCATGGAACCAGTTCATCTGCGCCGGATGCTGCGCTTTTGCCAGCACATCCAGCATCGCCAGCATCGGCGTCTGACCGACGCCGCCGGAGAGCAGCGTGACCGGGGTTTCCGGCGCCACGTTGAGGAAGAAATCACCGGCCGGCGCGGCCAGATAAATCACGTCGCCTTCTTTCGCTGAATCATGCAGCCAGTTTGAAACCTGGCCGCCGTTTTCACGTTTAACCGCGATACGATAGCCTTTACCGTCGGGTTTGCGGGTCAAAGAGTACTGGCGAATTTCCTGATGCGGAAAACCTTCCGGCTTCAGCCAGACCGCCAGATACTGGCCTGGATGATATTCCGCTACCGCGCCGCCGTCGACCGGCTCAAATTCAAAGCTGGTAATCAGCGCGCTGCGCGGCGTTTTTTTGACGATGCGGAATGCGCGGGTGCCTTCCCAGCCGCCGGTTTTGCTGGCGCTTTCATTATAGATTTGCGCTTCACGATTAATAAAGACGTTGGCCAGCACCCCGTAGGCCTTGCCCCAGGCATCCAGTACTTCCTGGCCCGGACTGAACATCTCATCGAGGGTCGCCAGCAGGTGAGTACCAACAATATTGTACTGCTCGGGTTGAATCTGGAAGCTGGTGTGCTTCTGGGCGATTTTCTCTACCGCCGGCAGCAGGGCGGGCAGGTTCTCGAGATTGCTGGCATAGGCGGCAATCGCGTTGAACAGCGCCTCGCGCTGGTCGCCGTTGCGCTGATTGCTCATATTGAAGATTTCTTTTAATTCGGGATTGTGAGCAAACATGCGGTCGTAAAAATGAGCGGTCAGTTTTGGACCGGTTTCAACCAGCAGGGGGATGGTGGCTTTCACCGTAGCGATGGTCTGGGCGTCGAGCATAGCAGCTTCCTTTATAAGTTATCTTAATGATGCATATTAAATGCATCTTATAAAAATAACCCTGCTTTGTAAATGGTTCTTTAACGCTTTACCTTAAGACAGTTACAACATGAATTATTTGCATCACAAACCTGAAAAGAAATCCGTTGATAATCGAAGGTGCTTTATTGCTCAAAGCCTTGTGTAATGCGGAGCCAATCGTTTGCGTAAAATCCTTTGTCAAGACCTGTTATCGCAGAATGATTCAGTTATACTGTGGGCCGTTGTCCAGGTGGACCGCCTTTTTAGGCCGAAATTTTATTGTTAGCTGAGTCAGGAGATGCGGATGTTAAAGCGTGAAATGAACATTGCCGATTATGATGCCGAACTGTGGCAGGCTATGGAGCAAGAAAAAGTACGTCAGGAAGAGCACATCGAACTGATCGCCTCCGAAAACTACACCAGCCCGCGCGTAATGCAGGCGCAGGGCTCTCAGCTGACCAACAAATACGCTGAAGGATACCCGGGCAAGCGCTACTACGGCGGCTGTGAATACGTCGATATCGTAGAGCAGCTGGCGATTGACCGCGCTAAAGAACTGTTCGGCGCTGACTACGCTAACGTGCAGCCGCACTCCGGCTCCCAGGCGAACTTCGCGGTCTATACCGCTCTGCTGCAGCCGGGCGATACCGTTCTGGGTATGAACCTGGCGCAAGGTGGTCACCTGACTCACGGCTCTCCGGTCAACTTCTCTGGCAAACTGTACAACATCATCCCTTACGGTATCGATGAGTCCGGTAAAATTGACTACGACGATATGGCTAAGCAGGCTCAGGAACATAAACCGAAGATGATTATCGGTGGTTTCTCGGCTTATTCCGGCGTGGTTGACTGGGCAAAAATGCGTGAAATCGCTGACAGCATCGGCGCATACCTGTTCGTCGATATGGCTCACGTTGCCGGTCTGATCGCCGCAGGCGTTTACCCGAACCCGGTTCCGCATGCTCACGTCGTGACCACCACCACCCACAAAACCCTGGCCGGTCCGCGCGGCGGCCTGATCCTGGCGAAAGGCGGCAGCGAAGAGCTGTACAAAAAACTGAACTCTGCCGTATTTCCGAGCGCCCAGGGCGGCCCGCTGATGCACGTTATCGCGGCGAAAGCCGTCGCGCTGAAAGAAGCGATGGAGCCTGAGTTCAAAGTTTACCAGCAGCAGGTAGCGAAAAACGCCAAAGCGATGGTCGAAGTGTTCCTGAACCGCGGCTACAAAGTGGTTTCCGGCGGCACTGAAAACCATCTGTTCCTGCTGGATCTGGTCGATAAAAACCTGACCGGTAAAGAAGCTGACGCTGCTCTGGGCCGCGCCAACATCACCGTCAACAAAAACAGCGTGCCGAACGATCCGAAGAGCCCGTTTGTGACCTCTGGTATCCGTATCGGTTCTCCGGCGGTGACCCGTCGCGGCTTTAAGGAAGCAGAAGTCAAAGAGCTGGCCGGCTGGATGTGCGACGTGCTGGACAACATCAATGACGAAGCGGTCATTGAGCGCGTGAAGGGTAAAGTGCTGGATATCTGCGCACGCTTCCCGGTCTATGCATAAGCGTTAGCGTTGAGCTAAAAAAGGCCGCTGATGCGGCCTTTTTTGTGCCTGTTAATTAGTGGCGGTCGAGCGAAATCGCTCCGGGCCCGGTTATTGCCAGCAGCAGGAAGGCGCCGGCAATACTGACGTTTTTCCAGAAGTTAATCATGTTCGGTAGTACCACATCGCCGGACATATTCCAGTAGTGATGGCCAATCACCGCGGTGCCAAGAGTATAAAAAATAAAGATCACCGCCAGCGGGCGGGTGAAAAAGCCCAGCACAATTAAAATGGCCGCCGGCACCTCCATAATAATGGCAATGATGGCCGCAAGCGTTGGCATCGGCGCGCCGGAGGAGGCCATATACTGCACCGTGCCGCTAAAGCCGAGCAGCTTGGGATAACCGAAAAGAATAAACAGCACCACTACCGCGATACGCGCAATCAGCAGCAGCAGAGAGCGGGAGGAACCAAAGTCAAAGTAGCGTAGAGTGTTCATAATCAGCTCGTTATGAGAGGCGTGTGATTTAAACGTAATACACAAATTTGCGCTCCGCCACGTCCCCTGACTATTAACGCAGCGTCTGCAGTTGCTCCTCAACATACAGATAACCGATCCCCATCAGCTGCTGAGCGCGGGTCAGTGTGCCAAAACCGATTTGGGTGGCATGCGCTCTCGGCGTATCGCCGTGGTCAAACGGATTAAAGCCGGTTTGTTTGACGATACTCTCCAGCCACTGTTCGCCAAAAGCACAGCTGCGACCGTATAGCCAGATCTGGTTAATATTCAAAATATTTAAGAAATTATAAAGACTTAAGCCAATAGCGTTGGCGGCGTTATCAACCCATGCGCGAATATGCACGTCTCCCTGTTCCCAGGCCTCAATGAGCGATGCCGTGGTTAACTGCTCCGGAGATCGCTGCGCCTCAGGCTGGGTTTTAAGCCACATCCGCGCCTGTTTTTTCAACGCGCTGAGGGAGGCTACGGTTTCAAGACAGCCATATCTCCCGCAGTCGCAGGCTTTGCCGTCAGGATTCACAATCGTGTGTCCAATCTGCCCGCTGCCGTAGAGGCTTCCTCGATAAATCTGATCGTTAATCACAAAAGATGATCCAATACCGTAATCGACGTTGATCACGCAAAAATCCGGTTGTGGGCCCGGATGCTGCCATTTCTCCGCCAGCGCCAGCATCACGCAGTCATTATCTACCCGTACCTGCACGCCGAGCTGTTCTTCCAGCAGATACTTTATTTCAATCGGCGTTTTCCAGCGCGCCTGGGGCATGGTTTGTGAAACGCCGGTGATCGGATCAACCTGACCATGGACGCCAAGGGCGAGATTGATGCTGTGCTGCGGGTAGAGGCGGTGGATACGCCGCCAGCATTCCACGATGGCCTCCAGAAGGGCCTGCGGCGTAGGGGCATCGATAGGCAAATGCTGGTGGCCGTCAACCGCCAGTAGACGGGCATCGGCAAGCTGATACTCAATACTGGTCGGCGTAATATTCATGCATAGCGTCCAGGCTCCGCGCGCGGGGATCTGGTAGCTTCCGCTGTTCACGCCGCGTTTGCTCATTTTTTCCGTGGAGTGATCGATCAGTCCCTCGCTGAGCAGCTCTTCAAGAATATTGCTCACCGCCGGAATAGAGAGTCCGGTGAGCTGAGAAAGCTGGGATTTACTCAGCTGCTTCTCCCGCCAGAGATGAGCCAAAAAAATGGATTTATTGGCCTGTCTGACCCGGGCATTATTTAAACCGGTACGCTGCATACACTTAACTCCCTTAACTATATTGCGTGAGCATTGCGCATTTTAGCAGCTAAGTGACGATATAAACTCCTTCCATAGCAAATTTTACCTTACTTTGTTTAGTGGAGGCGTCATGTACGGTTCGGTTAAGGTTTGGCAGGGAATAATTACATTACCTACGTGGACAACGGGGGCGGAGGATCCGAACCCCATGTTTCTGGAAAAACGCGTTTATCAAGGTTCTTCCGGTAACGTCTATCCCTACGGCGTGATTGACACCCTGACCGGCGAACGTGAGATGCGCGATTATCAGGCAGTATGGATGGAGAATGATTTCATTCGAATTATGCTGTTACCGGAACTCGGCGGCCGTATACATCGGGCGTATGACAAGGTTAAACAGCGCGATTTCGTGTATTACAATGAAGTTGTGAAGCCCGCCCTGGTGGGGCTGCTGGGGCCCTGGATCTCCGGCGGTATCGAGTTCAACTGGCCGCAGCATCATCGCCCGACGACCTTTATGCTGGTCGACTTTTCGATCCAGTGCGGGGAAAACGGCGTGCAGACCGTATGGATGGGGGAAGCGGAGCCCATGCGCGGTTTGCAGGTCATGACCGGGTTTACGCTTTATCCTGACCGCGCGCTGATTGAAATTACCGGTAAGGTCTTTAATGGTAACGCCACGCCGCGTCATTTCCTGTGGTGGGCCAACCCGGCGGTAAAAGGCGGCGATGCTCACCAGAGCGTTTTCCCGCCCGACGTCACCGCCGTGTTCGATCACGGCAAGCGCGATGTTTCCGCTTTCCCTATTGCCACCGGCACCTACTACAAAGTCGACTATTCTGCGGGCGTCGATATCTCCCGTTATAAAAACGTTCCTGTGCCCACCTCGTATATGGCGGAGAAATCGGATTACGATTTTGTCGGTGCTTATCACCATGACGAGCGCGGTGGGCTACTGCATGTTGCCGATCATCACATCTCTCCGGGCAAAAAACAGTGGAGCTGGGGCTATGGCGACTTTGGCCAGGCATGGGACCGCAATCTGACCGACGAAAATGGCCCTTATATTGAGCTGATGACTGGCGTCTACACCGATAACCAGCCTGACTTTACCTGGCTTGCGCCTTATGAAGAGAAGATTTTTGTGCAAAATTTCCTTCCCTATAGCGAGCTGGGAATGGTGCAAAATGCCAATACGCAGCTGGCGCTGAAGCTGGTTCGCGAGTCTGAGCAGCTACAGCTCGGCGTTTACGCCATTGCGCCGCTGGAAAATATCGTTGTTGAACTCAGTGCTGAACAGCAGCCGCTGTATGAAACTCAGCTTACGCTGAAGCCCGGCGAGAGTTGGCGGCATACGCTGCCGGAACATGACGCCGGTCGCTTGACCATCAAGGTTAAAAGTGCAGACAAGCAACTGCTGCTGGATTATCACGAACATATTACTCAGCAGACGCCGCTGCCCGAGCCGGCCTCAGCGCCAGCGATGCCGGAAGAGATTCACAACGGTGATGAGCTCTATTTTATTGGCCAGCATCTTGAGCAATACAATCACGCCAGCCGCTATGCCGCAGATTACTATCGCCGGGCGATAGCCCTCGATCCGCAGGATTATCGCAATAATGTTGCCCTCGGGACGCTGGCGTTTAACCAGGCCGACTGGGTTTTAGCGGAGCAATGTGCCCGCGCCGCGCTACTTCGCGCCCATCGTCTGAATAAAAATCCGCGCGATGGCGAAGCCAGTATGCTGCTTGGCAGCGCGCTGGAAAGGCAGGGAGATGAACAAGGTGCCTGGGATCACTATTACAAAGCCTCCTGGAGCGGTAACTGCCGCGATGCTGCATGGTGGTCGCTTGCGCGTCTGGCGATGAAGCGCGGTGATACGGCCGACGCGCTGGAAAAGGTCAACACCAGTCTGCAGTTCAACGCCAGCAACCATCTGGCTATGGGGCTGAAAGCGCTGGCGTTAGCGGACAGCGGGGGGGCGAAAGCGGCGCAGGAATATATTTTCGCCTGCCTTAAACAATTCCCGTTGAGCTATCCGCTGCACTGCGCGCGCTGGATGATTGAACCCAGCGACGAAGCGCGAGAGAGCCTGCTGCGGGTAACGGGGCGCAGAGGGATCAACGGCAGCCTGCTGGCGGGCTGGCTGCTTTCTATCGGACAGAAGCAGGCGGCGAAAGAGGTGCTTGAGGTACTGGATTGTCAGGAGGCGCTGCCGATGCTGTGGCGAGCCTCGTTAAGCGATGACGCAAATAAACGGCAACGGTTGATTGCCGAAGCCGAGCGCTGCCATCCGCAAAAAGTGCGTTTCCCCAATACGCTCGATGAAGTTCAGATGCTGCAAACCCTGAGCGACAGCGCTTTCGCCTGCTATCTGCTCGGTTGCTTCTGGTACAGCAAACGACGCTATGAAGAGGCGGTCAGCTGCTGGCGCGAGACGCTGGCAAAATCACCCGACTATGCGCCCGCTCATCGCCTGCTCGGGGTTTACGCCTGGAATAAACAACAGGATGCGGCACAGGCGCTGGCTTATCTACAGCGCGCCGTAGAGCTTGAGCCCGAAAACGCGCGCTTCCTCTTTGAGCTTGATTTTCTGCAAAAATCACTGGGTACGCCGGTAAACGAACGACTGGAGAAGCTGGCGGCGCGCAAAGCGGTGGTGCTGAAGCGGGACAATCTGACCGCTGAGCTGCTAAGCCTGTGGAATGCTTCCGGCCATTATGCCGATGCCGCCGCTATTCTCGGTACGCGCGTGTTTCATCCCTGGGAAGGCGGGGAAGGGAAAATCACCGGTCAGTATTTGCTCAATCAGCTGCATCGGGCTTTGCAGTTTATTGAACGCGAGGCGTTTACGCAGGCTGCGGACTGTCTGAAAGACGCATTACGCTATCCCGATAATCTGGGGGAGGGGCGACTGCCCGGGCAGACGGACAACGATATCTGGTATTTGCTGGGCTACTGCGCGGAACAGGCTGGGGATGCGCAGCAGGCAGAGGAATATTATCAGCTTGCCCTACAAGGAGGCTCAACGCTGGACGCCGGGCGTTACTACAACGATCAGCCCGCTGATTACCTTTTCTGGCAGGGCATCGCGCTGCGTAAGAGCGGTAACGCGGCGCAGGCCGAGCAGCACTTCCAGAATTTTATCACCTGGGCCGGGCAGCATCGGGATGACGTGCCGCAAGCCGACTTCTTTGCCGTCTCTCTTCCGGATTTGGTGGTGCTTGATGTCTCAGCGCAACAGCAACATCAGCAGCACTGCTTGTTTATTGAAGCGCTGGGCCATCTGGGGCTGGGGAATGTATCCGCCAGCCAGCAGGCGATGCAGCGGCTTCTGCAACTGAACCCGGCTCATGATAAGGCGCATCTGATTCGTCATGCCCTGCAAAGCGGCATTTTTTCCTGAACCTCAAATGGGCGGGCCTGGCTCGCCTGTACCCTACTGTTCCCTGCGTTTCCCTTATAGAGGAATCATTATGAATAACGCGCAGACACATCTCAAAATGGGCTACGTCTGGACTATCTGTCTGGTCGCCGCCTGCGGTGGTTTACTGTTTGGCTATGACTGGGTAGTCATCGGCGGCGCTAAGCCATTTTATGAAGCCTGGTTTTCCATTACCGACCCGGCACAATCCGGCTGGGCTATGAGTTCGGCGCTGGTGGGCTGCGTTTTCGGCGCATTAATCTCGGGATGGTGCGCCGATAAACTCGGGCGCAAGCTGCCCTTAATACTTTCCGCCGTGCTGTTCAGCGCGTCGGCGTGGGGGACGGCGGTCGCCAGCAGTTTCGACATGTTTGTGGTTTACCGCATTGTGGGCGGTGTGGGGATTGGTCTGGCATCCGCTCTCAGCCCGCTTTACATCGCCGAAGTCAGCCCGGCAGAAAAAAGAGGGCGCTTTGTTGCGGTCAACCAGCTCACTATCGTGATTGGCGTGCTGGCCGCTCAGCTTATTAACCTGATGATTGCGGAACCCGTAGAGACGGGGGCGACGCAGCAAATGATTGTAGAAACCTGGAACGGGCAGATGGGCTGGCGCTGGATGTTCGGCGCAGAACTGGTTCCGGCGCTGGCGTTTCTGGTACTGATGTTTTTTGTTCCCGAATCGCCGCGCTGGCTTATGAAAGCCGGTAAGCCTGAGCGTGCCCGAGCCGCGCTGGAACGCATTGGTTCTGCCGACTATGCCGACAGAATATTACGCGACATCGCGCACACGCTGGAAAAAGATAACCATAAAGTATCCTATGGCGCACTGCTGGCTCCGCAGGTGAAACCGATCGTGATCATTGGCATGGTTCTCGCCGTTTTCCAGCAGTGGTGCGGAATCAACGTCATCTTTAACTACGCACAGGAGATTTTTGCCTCAGCGGGCTTCGATATTAACAGCACGCTTAAATCGATCGTCGCGACGGGGGTTGTAAACCTGGTATTTACCCTCGCCGCGCTGCCGCTGGTGGATAAAATCGGCCGCCGTAAACTGATGCTGCTTGGCGCTTCAGGCTTGACGCTGATCTATGTGCTGATTGCCGGCGCTTACGCCATGGGCATTATGGGCTGGCCGGTACTGCTGCTGGTGCTGGCGGCTATTGCCATTTACGCCTTGACCCTGGCGCCGGTCACCTGGGTACTGCTGGCGGAAATCTTCCCCAACCGCGTTCGCGGACTCGCCATGTCTTTAGGTACCCTGGCGCTGTGGATTGCCTGCTTCTTGTTAACCTACACTTTCCCTCTGCTTAATGCCGGACTGGGCGCGGCGGGCAGCTTCTTGCTGTATGGCATCATTTGCGCTGCCGGCTATCTCTATATTCTGCGCAACGTGCCGGAAACAAAGGGGATCACTCTCGAAGCCCTGGAAGAACAGCTGGCGCAACGCCATACGGGCGTTAATGCGGCGAAGCAGGAGCAGACGCGCTAATGGCGGAAGAGTGGATTATGGAGAACGCGCATCTGCGGATGTGCGTCTCTTCTCTGGGCGGCAAAGTGCAAAGTTTATTCTCGCGGCAATATCAGGCGCCGGTGCTATATGAAAATCCCGCCGGCGGCATGTTTCCGATGCTGCCGATGGCCAATCGCGTTGCCGGAAATCGCTTTATTTTTCAGGGACGCGAGATAGTCCTGCCACGTCACCACGCCGACGCGCATTTTTTTCTCCACGGCGACGGTTGGCTGCAGTGCTGGGATATCATTGCGCGCGGCGGCGATTTTTGCGCGTTGCAGCTGCGTCGGCAACATGTCTGCGGTTTCGATTACCTGGCGCAGATCCGCTATCAGTTGCTGCGTAACCAACTGATAGCGTCGCTGACGCTTACCCACTGCGGTAGCACGCCTATCCCCTACGGCTGCGGTTTTCATCCCTTTTTCTCCTTTGATAAGCGCAGCACGGTGCAGTTTGCCGCCAGTGGCTACTGGCCGGAAGGGGAACAGCACCTTCCGCTGGACTGGCAAAGCCCTCTTCCCGGCTATGCCGATTTCAGTCACCCGCAGTACGGTGAGGATCGCTGGCTAAACGTCGGCTATTCCGGCTGGAGTGGACGAGCGAGGATAGTAAGTAATGTGATGAATATCGCAATTCTTTCGCAAACTTCGTGGTTGATGCTCTTTAGAATGCAGGGTGAACCGTTCCTTTGCCTCGAGCCGCAAACTCACCCGGTAAACGCCCATAACATGGAAGGCCAGCCGGGGCTGCGGGTTTTGGGCACCGGAGATACGCTGAATTTTTCGCTAAAAATAGACGTTCAGGGGCGCGAGTAGCGCCATTTTTGGGGCGAGGGCATCTTGCACCCGCCCCGCTTTATCGCCAGACTGTCGCCTCCATTCGGGAGGGAATCATGGTCTTACACTCCACGCGCTGGTTGGCGCTTAGTTACTTCACCTATTTCTTTAGCTACGGTATCTTCCTGCCTTTCTGGAGCGTCTGGCTTTCCGGACTTGGCCTGACGCCGGAAACCATCGGTATGCTGCTCGGCGCCGGGCTGGTGTCGCGTTTTCTTGGCAGCCTGCTGATTGCGCCGCGGGTCAGCGACCCGTCCCGACTGATCTCTTCTCTACGCATTCTGGCTTTGCTGACGCTGCTTTTTGCGCTCGCATTTTGGGTCGGCCACCATGTCGCCTGGCTGATGGTGATTATCGTCGGCTTTAACCTCTTTTTCTCGCCGCTGGTGCCGCTCACCGACGCGCTGGCGAATACCTGGCAAAAGCAGATCACCATGGACTACGGGCGCGTGCGTCTGTGGGGATCGATAGCTTTCGTCATTGGTTCGGCGCTAACCGGGAAGCTGGTCAGCCTGTATGACTACCGGATGATACTGGTGATGCTCAGCGTCGGCATTGCTTCAATGCTGCTCGGCATGTTGCTGAAACCGTCGGTGCAGCCGCAGGGAGAGTCCCGCCAGCAGGAAGCGGCCGGCCTGGCGGCCTGGCTTACGCTGGTGCGGCAAAGCTGGCGCTTCCTCGCCTGCGTCTGTTTGCTGCAGGGAGCGCATGCCGCCTACTACGGATTTAGCGCTATCTACTGGCAGGAGGCGGGGTATTCGGCCTCCGCGGTTGGCTATCTGTGGTCGCTTGGCGTGGTGGCGGAAGTGGTGATTTTCGCGCTGAGCAAAAAAGTCTTCCGTCGCTTTAGCGCCCGCGATCTACTGCTGCTGTCCGCGGTGTGCGGGCTGATTCGCTGGACGTTGATGGGCTGGACGACGGCGCTACCCTGGCTTATCGTCGCGCAGATCCTCCACTGCGGCACCTTTACGGTGTGCCATCTGGCGGCGATGCGCTATATCGCAGCGCGTCAGGGCAGCGAAGTGATCCGCCTGCAGGCGGTCTACTCCGCTGTCGCGATGGGCGGCAGCATTGCGGTGATGACGGTATTTGCCGGTTTCCTCTACCAGCATCTGCACCAGGGCGTGTTCTGGGTAATGGCGCTGGTGGCCTTACCGGCGCTGGTGGTGAGGCCAAAAGCGGTAGCCTAGGCCTCCAGCATTTTGCAAATCTGCTGCTGCTGATGATCGCTGAACGCCTCTTCAGCATGAAACAGCGGCGGTGAAAACAGCGGTAGCGCGGTGGTATAGGGAGTGACGATCAGCGTCACTTCCTTCGGGGCGCCCTCTTTCTGAAAGGTGCTCACGCTCAAATACTTGATATTGAGCGGCAGCAGGGTTAACTCGCGCAGCTGCTGCTCCAGCGACTGCTCAAGATCCGGATTATCATCGGTAAGCAGCACCACCTGCTTCTCTTGCAGATCGCTTTTTTGCATCAGCCATGCGCCGAAAATCACCGCGATCAGGCTGACTTCCTCCTGGCTAAACCGCACTTGCCAGCTGGCTTCAAACTCCTCCAGTGCGGCCTGGGTGGTGCGCATCAGGCGGGGATAAAGACGGCCAATTTCCTCCGGCAGCGCGTTATCGATACCGATAGCGAAAACGCTGCGATGTAACGCCTGCGAGAGGTGGATATAGAGTTGATCGCTGAGCCCCTGTTCATCGCTAAACGGACGACCCGCCAGGTTCTGAAAGCGGTGAATCAGGCCAGATATAGCCAGATGCAGACGTCGATCCTGCTGATGACCATCGCGAAGAGGATCGGGAGTTTTCAACAGCATAAACAGCAGGGTCAAAAACAGCTGTTCTCCTGCGTGGGGCGCTGCCGCAACCCGCCGCTGCCAGTGGCGGACAATCTCCTCCGCGAGGGCAAATTCGGCGGCGGCCTGCGCCCAGCGCTGCTGCTCGTGAGTGAAAGAGGGACTCTGCCCAAGGTGGTGCTGCAGCAAACAATACTGTAAATAAAGACGCAGAAAATGCACGTCGCGGCAGTCAAACTGCCGGTTCAGGGCGCGCGAGCAGCGGTTGACCAATGCCTGAAGATTGGTGTCATCATAGAGCGTGCGTGCGATACCTTGCTGTTTAAGCTGCGTTTTCAGAGCCGGGGTAAAATGGTGGCTGACAAAATGCGGGCACAGGCGCAGCCCGCGGCGCAGGCCGTGCAGCAGGCATAAGCGTTGATCGAGCGCGGCGCCTTCCATCCGATAGCTGCCGTCCGCTTGTGAAGTCAGGGTCAAGCGGTGATAACGCTGAATTTCGCGTCCCGTCTCCGCGATGTCCTGCCGGGCGGTATCCTCATCAACCTGGGTGAGGTTACCCAGCCATTCGGGCGTCACGGACTGCCCGGGCAGATAAAACATCAGGAGCACCTGGCTACGGCGCTGTGGACTGGAAAGCACAGATGGTGGTTCAATCACTGTCATCATCCGGTTAGTTCCAGTTAGGGTTTTCGTTAAGAGTAGTTAATGTATTGCGGGTGAACAGGGCATTTCCGGGTCTTTACATCAGGATTGCTGGCGGGGTTCACAGAATTTTTCACGCGAGGAACAGATGAAGAGAGTGAAACAATGCGTCAGCGTAGCGTTTTTCATGTTTTTATCGCTATCTGCGGCGGCGCATCCGCACAGTTTCATTAGTCTGCAAACCGAGGCCGTAGCGGAAAATGGGCAGCTTACCGGCTTTAAAATGCGCTGGACGATGGATGAAATCACCTCCGCCGATCTGCTCTATGATGCGGGCAACGCCAAACCCGGTAGCGAAATCTGGAAAAAGCTGGCGGCGGAAGTGATGGCGAACGTGCTGGGCCAGCACTATTTCAGCGAGCTGTGGCATAACGGCGAGAGAGTGAAGTTTGATAATCGGCCCGATGGCTATGGCCTTGAGCGCAGCGGCCATCAGGCGGTACTCTCTTTTACTCTGCCGCTGGCGAAGCCGCAGCCGATGGCCGGGCAAACCTTCACCTTTTCCACCTACGACCCGACCTATTATGTTGATATGTATTATGACCAGGACGCAGACTTCACTCTACCGACGGCGATGAAGACAAGCTGCACGGCAAAAGTGATGACGCCGAAGCCTAACGAAAAAATGTTGTCCTATGCGCAGTCGCTGGATAAAGCGGATGCGCCGCCGGAGGATATGGAACTGGGGAGCTACTTCGCGCAAAAGGTGACGCTGCAATGTCAGTGATTTTTGCACAAAACGGCCGTTCGCCGCGCTGGCGCCAGCTGTGGCCGCTGGCGCTGTTTCTGCTGCTGGCAGCCGGAGCTGGCTTCTGGCTATGGCGGGCCTGGCCGCAGGTGCTGCTGCAAAGCGCGGTCTGGCAGCGCGCGCTGAATGTCGAACTGAGTCGGCTTCTGCAGGCGGTTGCGGAGAATCCTGCCGCTGCCGGGCTGTCGCTGCTGGGATTTAGCTTCGCCTACGGCGTCCTGCATGCGCTGGGGCCGGGGCACGGCAAGGTGGTCATAACCACCTGGCTGGCAACCCATCCGTCGAAGCTGAAATCGAGCATCGGCCTGACCCTGGCCGCCTCGCTGCTGCAGGGACTGGTGGCCATCGCCTTAGTGGTGGTGGTACTGACGCTGCTGCGGCTGCCGGCAAGACAGCTGCATCTGAGCAGCTTCTGGCTGGAAAAGGGAAGCTATCTGCTGGTCGGTGCGCTGGGCCTTTTGCTGTGCTGGCGTGCGCTAAAAAAGCTGCGCGTACTGCTGCGCCGGCCGACATTCACCGCCTTCACCGCGCATCACGTTCATCACGCCAACTGCGGCTGCGGGCATCAGCATCTGCCGGCGCCGGAACAGCTGCAAAGCGGCGAGGACTGGCGGGCTCGGCTGGCTATCGTGCTGTCAATGGGGATGCGGCCCTGCTCCGGAGCGATTATGGTGCTGTTATTCAGCAAGGTTATCGGCGTATTTAGCTGGGGCATGGCGGCCGCGATGGCGATGGCGGCAGGTACCTCGTTAACGATTAGCGCGCTGGCCCTGCTGGTGCATGGCTTCCGTCAGCTGGCGGTCAGGCTGAGCGCCGGCCGGGCGCCGGCGCTGTGGAAGCAGATTGGCTGGGCAACGCTGGCGCTGGCCGGCGGCGTGATCTTACTGGCGGCGGCGATAGTGATGTGGAGCAGCGCGGTTCCGGCCAGCGGGGGATTAAGGCCGTTTTAATGCCTTTTTACCGAGCTGGAATCCTAAAATATCGGCGGTTGATTGTGGCTCACCAGCCGATGCTTTAGCGTTCAGTTTTGCAATCAGGTTGTGACAAGTAGTCATTATGGCCGTTAATTAATCGGCAAACTCTGAATACTCGCTTGGGCTTTCCGCTGCGGCAGGGCTGCTCGTCGGCTTATCTCTCATCTACTTCTGGCCTGAGCTGGCAAGCTGGTGGCCTGTCGATCTCCCCCGCATATATACGGCTTTGTATAATCTGATTAGCCTGAGACAAACGGGTTGGGAAAGCGTACCCTTTGCTGTACACGGCCAGCTGCTGATTGCCGGTTTCGTGCTGGTTTTTTTCCACCCGGGTCACGGTAAGATGCCGCTTGTTGCCTGGATGCTGCATAACCACCCCACGCGCAGACATTTTTTTGTCTGGATAGTCCGTAGCTGGCGCCCGCAGTGCGGTTTCTTCATCATTATTTTCTGGCGCGTTGGGTTTATGCAGGATATCCCCAGAGATACGCTGCTGCGTTTTATCTCAATTTTCAATTACATCTGCTATTTCGCCACGTTGATTCTGGGGTTGACGCTGGTTCATGATGCCTGGCGCCTGGTGAAAACACCTGAAATCCCAATCAGCAATCTTCGGCTACCGCTGATTTTCGCGCTGGGGTTTTATTTGCCGTTTCAGATCGTATTGCTGCTGCACGGCGCAAGCGAAAATGACTATGTGCCGTTGGGGTGGCTGCTGTTTGCGCCGGTCATGGTGGGCATTTTATTGTCCCGACTCGCCACCGGCGGGATAGCCTGCCTGATACGTCGCCTGGTTGGTGAGGCGGGAGGCCAGAAATGGCGCGCGCATTTCGCCCTGTTTAACGGCGTGGCGATATTGTGTATGGCGATAAATACCGCGGTGCGGATTGTGTCATCCTTGCTTAATTCTTAGCTTCTGACAGCGCGTTTTGCATAAAGCGCACCATCTCATCACGGTAGCGATCGCCGTGGCGTTCGGAAAATGCGTCAATATGCTCGCCATCCGGAATAAGGATTTTCTGCTTCGGTTGGAGAGCTAGTTGATAGAGTTTTTCACTATGCTCCCAAGGGATCACATGGTCCGCTTTACCATGAATAATCAGCAGCGGGATAGGGCTGATGGATGCGATATTTCGGTCTGCGCTATAGCTATCATTGAGCAAAAAGCCGCTGCCGGGGATCATCTGATTGGCGATAGACGAATAGGATGCAAAAGTTGAGTCGAGAATAACGGCGCGGATCCCCGAGCGCTTTGCCGAACGTTCGTTAACGCAATGCATGCAGTAGCCAATTGCGGCAAGAATGTTATTGCCTCCCAGACTTTGCCCCAGCAGCACCAGACGCTGTGGGTTCACGTCGCTGCGCTGGCGCACATAGTCGATAGCGCTTTTCGTATCGTCATACAGGCCTTGTTGCGAAGGCGTGCCCTGAGATTTGCCAAATCCACGATAGTCGAACATGAAAAGGTTGTAATTGCGTTCCGGCAGCCAGCTGACCAGCGGCCAGTGCGCCGACATATTTCCGGCATTCCCGTGGGCATGTATCACCGTTGCGACCGCATTATCTGTAGGGCCAGTAGCTGATGGAATAAACCAGCCGTGCAGGCGGGTACCGTCTTTAGCGGTGAATGTAACGGATTCGGCAGACCAGGGATCCTGCCCATAGACTTCATTATCCGGATAGTAAAAAGCATTGATGGCGACGCGAGGCAGTAGATAAACGCATACTGCCACAATAAACAGAATAAAAAAGTATTTGGCGCCGCGCTTGCCGCCGGGAAAAGTCATTATTACATCCTTGTTGAACATCATTTCTTTCTATCAGGTCAGGGATCGTGTGAGATTGCAGGGATAATGTAAAGCTATAGGGGATGTTTCGGAAAAGTGCCCGGGGAATGATTTCTTTGCTGCTTAAATTAGTGGAACAGGAAATCGGACAAGCCGGATTTCCTGTTATTGCGGGATCTCATTCAGGCGTTGCCAAACTTTTCTTCCAGCATGTTCAGCAATGCATTCGGGTCCTGCTCAGGGAAGAGCGTCGCTAAAATTGATTCAGTAAAAGGTGCGCCGTGATAGAGCTTTTCGAGTGCCGCCCAGTCTAGCTCTACTTCATAATATTCTGTGAGCAAGTTGTAATAGCTTGCCAGATCGGCTAGTGGTTCTAAGAATTCAGCACTACCATCAAATTCATTAAGCGCTTCAGCCATGGCTGCAAATTGCCAGCGATCTCCCTCCTGCGCCCAGACCACAAAAGTTGTGCATTCAGGCTCAAAAGAGGGGTTTATGATTTCTTTCTTCAGCTCTTCAGGCAACCCTGCAAAAAAATCATGGCGGGAGATCCATTCAGGGAGATGAGGATTGTAGGGCGAAAGTTTACTCTCATGCGCAAAACCCTTAATCACGGTGCCGTTTGGTGTCATCAAAATATGAACATGATCGCCGCAGCCATCATCGACCCGAATATAATCCCCACCGGGCAACCAGTCTTTATCATCGTAGTGATAATAAGCACCATCTTCATCTTCGTCCTCCAGACTGAGCAAAAAATCAATTTTTGCATACAGCATCAGATGATTACGTAGCGTATTTACATCCGGGATTGTCTGATATTTTTGCGTAATATTCATGTAAGTACCTAATCTTCACGTCCAGTTGTGATAATCAGGTTTATTTTAAGCGGGACGCTGGGAAAATTACATAGGTATATATGGCGGGTGACAGAGGATGCACCCGCCAATGGGAATTAACGCTTCAGTGCTTCGCTCAGCTGCTCGCGCATATTGGCCAGCATCGCTTTCACAACGCGCGGGTTGCCTGCAACGATGTTGCCGGTCAGCAGGTAGTTATGGCCGCCGGTAAAGTCGCAGACGATAGCGCCGGCTTCACGGGCGATCAGCTCGCCGGCCGCGAAATCCCACGGTTTCAGCGCGATTTCAAAGTAGCCGTCAACGCGGCCAGCAGCAACGTAGGCCAGATCCAGGGCGGCGGAACCGGTACGGCGGAAGTCCGCGCATTCGGTAAACATGTTGCCGAGGATGTTCATGTAGGAGGTCGCGTGCTGTTTTGCTTTGAACGGGAAGCCGGTGGCGATGATCGTGCCATCGAGATCGCGAGCGCTGCTGCCGCGCAGGCGGTAGCCGTTCAGCTGCGCGCCCTGACCGCGGGTTGCGGTAAACAGTTCGTTACGCATTGGATCGTAAACCACGGCTACTTCAGTACGGCCTTTAATGCGTACGGCAATGGATACGGCGAAGTGGGGCAGACGTTTTACAAAGTTGGTGGTGCCATCCAGTGGATCGATAACCCATTGAACATCCTGATCTTCACCAGCGTGCTCACCGCTTTCTTCGGTGATGATGGTGTGCTGCGGGTAAGATTTGCGAATGGTTTCGATAATCATCGCCTCTGCGGCTTTATCGACGTTGGTCACAAAATCATTGCTGCCTTTCTGGCTGGTTTCTACGGAGTCAGGGGTTTCGTAGTGCTTGGCAATTAAATTACCCGCCTTGCGCGCTGCGCGCACGGCGATGTTCAGCATCGGATGCATCGGTATCTCTCACTGGATGTTAAAGAACGGGAAAAAACGGCGCATATAGTAACAGTGAAATCTGCTTATGTCTCCGTTTTATGATAGCATGCACGAATAATCTTTAGCCGAAGAACCATAATGCTGCAAAATATTCGAATCGTACTCGTAGAAACCTCACACACCGGCAATATGGGCTCCGTCGCCCGCGCAATGAAAACCATGGGGTTAACCAACCTCTGGCTGGTCAATCCTCTGGTTAAACCTGATTCTCAGGCCATCGCTCTGGCGGCCGGAGCCAGCGACGTGATTGGCAATGCCAACATCGTTGATACCCTCGATGAAGCCCTGGCGGGGTGCAGCCTGGTCGTGGGAACCAGCGCGCGTTCCCGCACGCTGCCGTGGCCGATGCTCGATCCGCGTGAATGCGGTCTGAAAAGCGTTGCTGAAGCGAAGCATGCGCCGATCGCGCTGGTATTTGGCCGCGAACGCGTAGGCCTGACTAACGAAGAGCTGCAGAAGTGTCACTACCACGTGGCAATTGCCGCGAATCCGGAATACAGTTCGCTGAACCTGGCGATGGCGGTACAGGTTATCTCCTATGAAGTCCGGATGGCCTGGCTGGCGGCGCAGGAACAAAATGAACCTGTCGTTGAGCATGAGGAAACCCCGTATCCGCTAGTGGATGATTTAGAGCGTTTCTACGGTCATCTGGAGCAGACGCTGCTGGCAACCGGATTTATTCGCGCCAGCCACCCGGGTCAGGTGATGAACAAACTGCGCCGTTTGTTTACTCGCGCCCGTCCGGAAAGCCAGGAGCTGAACATCCTGCGCGGTATGCTGGCGTCAATTGAGCAGCAGCAGAAAAATAAAGAATAATAGTGCCCGCCGTTGCCCGGCGGCGCGATGCTGGCACGGTCGTTGCGGGTTCCCCTCTCCCTGTGGAAGAGGGGCGGAGTGAGGGCGTCAGGCCGCGCTGAAGTGAAACGGCACGGAAAGCCAAATACCTGACTAAAACAGTCAAGTAAATAGTTGACCAATTTACTCGGGAATGTCAGACTTGCCCTTGCTATGCAATACCCATATTAATAAAAAGCCCGGGCAGGGGCGAGTTTGAGGTTAAGTAAGACATGAGACTGACATCTAAAGGGCGTTATGCCGTGACCGCGATGCTTGACGTTGCGCTCAACTCTGAATCGGGTCCGGTTCCGTTGGCTGATATTTCAGAGCGTCAGGGAATTTCGCTTTCCTATCTGGAACAGCTGTTCTCTCGCCTGCGCAAAAATGGTCTGGTTTCCAGCGTACGTGGTCCAGGCGGCGGTTATCTGTTAGGTAAAGAAGCGGGTAGCATCGCGGTTGGCGAAGTTATCAGCGCAGTAGACGAATCCGTTGACGCCACCCGTTGTCAGGGTAAAGGCGGCTGCCAGGGCGGCGATAAGTGCCTTACTCACGCGCTGTGGCGCGATCTGAGCGAGCGACTGACCGGTTTTCTGAATAACATCACGCTGGGCGAACTGGTGAATAACCAGGAAATCCTCGATGTCTCCGGTCGTCAGCACAACCATGAATCCCAGCGTAATACCCGTGCTCAGGACGCTATCGACGTCAAACTGCGCGCGTAGTTCTCGTTCAGTTTCATCTTGCAGCGAGGTGCTGCAAGCTGAAACGAACTGAGTAAAAAAGATAAAAAGATTTTCGAATCAGGCCGGGATGCTCCGACATCCTGTGTACTCGGTCGTACATCCAGCCGGTTGCCTGATTCCTTGCATTGAAGCGATGTACGGAGTTTATAGAGCAATGAAATTACCGATCTATCTCGATTACTCCGCAACCACGCCGGTGGACCCGCGTGTTGCCGAGAAAATGATGCAGTTCCTGACCCTGGACGGGACCTTTGGTAACCCGGCCTCTCGTTCACACCGTTTTGGCTGGCAGGCTGAAGAGGCGGTAGATATCGCCCGTAATCAGATTGCCGAGCTGGTCGGCGCTGACCCGCGCGAAATCGTTTTTACCTCCGGCGCGACGGAATCCGATAACCTGGCGATTAAAGGTGCAGCCAACTTTTATCAGAAAAAAGGCAAGCACATCATCACCAGCAAAACCGAACACAAAGCCGTGCTGGATACCTGCCGTCAGCTGGAGCGCGAAGGGTTTGAAGTGACCTACCTCGCCCCGCAGCGTAACGGCATTATCGATTTAAAAGAGCTGGAAGCCGCGATGCGTGATGACACCATCCTGGTTTCCATTATGCACGTGAATAACGAAATCGGCGTGGTGCAGGATATCGCTACCATCGGCGAGATGTGCCGCGCCCGCGGTATCATTTACCACGTTGACGCGACCCAGAGCGTGGGCAAGCTGCCTATCGATCTGAGCCAGCTGAAAGTGGACCTGATGTCCTTCTCCGGCCACAAAATCTACGGCCCGAAAGGCATCGGCGCGCTGTACGTGCGTCGTAAGCCGCGTATCCGTATCGAAGCGCAGATGCACGGCGGTGGTCACGAGCGCGGTATGCGTTCCGGGACGCTGCCAGTCCACCAGATCGTCGGTATGGGTGAAGCTTACCGTATCGCGAAAGAAGAGATGGAAAGCGAAATGGCCCGCCTGCGCGGCCTGCGTAACCGTCTGTGGGACGGCGTAAAAGATATGGAAGAGGTCTACCTGAACGGCGATCTCGAGCAGGGCGCGCCGAACATTCTCAACGTCAGCTTTAACTACGTTGAAGGCGAGTCGCTGATTATGGCGCTGAAAGACCTGGCGGTCTCCTCCGGTTCAGCCTGTACTTCCGCAAGCCTCGAGCCGTCCTACGTGCTGCGCGCGCTGGGGATGACCGACGAGCTGGCGCATAGCTCTATTCGTTTCTCTTTAGGTCGTTTTACTACCGAAGAAGAGATTGACTACACCATCAATCTGGTCCGTAACTCCATCGGCCGTCTGCGCGAACTCTCTCCGCTGTGGGAAATGTTCAAGCAGGGCGTGGATTTGAACAGCATTGAATGGTCACATCACTAATTCGGCACCAATAAGGAGAATTCATCATGGCTTACAGCGAAAAAGTTATCGATCATTACGAGAATCCGCGCAACGTCGGCTCTTTCGACAATAGCGACGAAAACGTCGGCAGCGGCATGGTTGGCGCACCGGCGTGCGGCGACGTGATGAAGTTGCAGATTAAAGTCAACAATGAAGGTATCATTGAAGACGCGCGTTTCAAGACCTACGGCTGCGGTTCCGCTATTGCCTCCAGCTCCCTGGTAACCGAATGGGTGAAAGGGAAGTCGCTGGACGAAGCTCAGGCGATTAAAAACACCGATATCGCCGACGAGCTCGAACTGCCGCCGGTGAAAATTCACTGCTCTATTCTGGCGGAAGACGCGATTAAAGCCGCGATTGCGGATTACAAAAGCAAACGTGAAGCAAAATAATTAAGAGTTGAGGTTTGTTATGTCGATTACTTTAAGCGACAGTGCAGCAGCGCGAGTCCACACCTTTCTGGCCAACCGCGGTAAAGGGTTTGGTCTGCGCCTGGGAGTCAGAACTTCCGGCTGCTCGGGTATGGCTTATGTACTGGAGTTTGTTGACGAGCCGGCGGCAGAAGACACCGTGTTTGAAGACAAAGGCGTGAAGGTCGTGATCGACGGCAAAAGCTTGCAGTTCCTCGACGGCACGCAGCTGGACTTCGTCAAAGAAGGTCTTAACGAAGGGTTTAAGTTCACCAACCCGAACGTGAAAGACGAGTGCGGCTGCGGCGAAAGCTTTAACGTGTAATTGCAATGTCATCTAAACCCCACTGCGGACATCCGTAAGTGGGGTTTGCTTTATCTCGTTAACCCTGAGGTTGTTATGGACTATTTTACCCTCTTCGGGTTACCGGCCAGCTATACCCTTTCGTTAGAACCTCTGGCTGCCCGGTACCAGGAGCTACAGCGCCAGTATCACCCGGACAAGTTCGCCAGCGGCAACGCGGCCGAACAGCTTGCCGCGGTGCAGCAGTCCGCCACCATCAATCAGGCGTGGCAAACCCTTCGCCACCCGCTGACCCGCGCCGAATATCTCCTTTCGCTTCACGGATTCGATCTCGCCAGCGAGCAGCATACCGTGCGCGATACCGCGTTCCTGATGGAACAGCTGGAACTGCGCGAAGAGCTTGATGAGATAGGCAAGGCGAAAGATGAAGCGCGGCTGGAAAGTTTTATCAAGCGGGTCAAAGCGCAATTTGATACCCGGCATCAGCTGATGGTTGAACAACTTAATAACGAGACGTGGGAGGCGGCGGCGGATACCGTGCGCAAGCTGCGTTTTCTCGATAAACTGCGAAGCAGTGCGGAACAACTCGAAGAAAAACTGCTCGATTTTTAATTTTCGGAAGCAATTATGGCCTTATTACAAATTAGTGAGCCTGGCCTGAGCGCCGCGCCGCACCAGCGACGTCTGGCGGCGGGTATCGACCTGGGCACCACCAATTCACTGGTTGCTACCGTGCGTAGCGGCCAGGCCGAAACCCTGCCCGACCATCAGGGGCGCTATTTGCTGCCATCGGTGGTGAACTATCAGGCTTCGGGTTTGACGGTGGGCTACGACGCGCGACAAAACGCCGCTCAGGATCCGGTCAACACCATTAGCTCCGTCAAACGCATGATGGGGCGCTCTCTGGCCGATATCGAGGCCCGCTACCCGCATCTGCCTTATCACCTGCAGGCCAGCGAAAACGGCCTGCCGATGATTCAGACAACGGGCGGACTGCTCAATCCGGTTCGCGTTTCTGCCGATATTCTGAAGGCGCTGGCCGCACGCGCCACCGAGGCGCTGGCGGGCGAGCTTGATGGCGTAGTGATCACCGTGCCGGCCTACTTCGATGATGCTCAGCGTCAGGGTACCAAAGATGCCGCGCGTCTGGCGGGCCTGCACGTCCTGCGTCTTCTGAACGAACCCACCGCGGCGGCGATTGCCTACGGTCTGGACTCCGGTCAGGAAGGAACTATCGCGGTTTACGATCTCGGCGGCGGCACTTTTGATATCTCCGTGCTGCGCTTGAGTCGCGGCGTATTTGAAGTCCTGGCGACCGGCGGCGATTCCGCGCTCGGCGGTGACGATTTCGATCATCTGTTGGCCGATTATCTGCGCGAGCAGGCTGGCCTGAACGATCGCAGCGATAACCGCCTGCAGCGTGAGCTGCTCGACGCGGCCATCGCGGCGAAAATCGCCCTCAGCGATGCCGATACGGCGCGGGTGAACGTCGGCGGCTGGCAGGGTGAAGTGACCCGCAGCCAGTTTAATGAGCTGATCGCGCCGCTGGTAAAACGTACATTGTTGGCCTGCCGTCGCGCGTTGAAAGATGCAGGCGTTGAGGCGCAAGAGGTGCTGGAAGTGGTGATGGTGGGCGGCTCGACCCGCGTGCCGCTGGTGCGTGAACGCGTCGGCGAATTCTTTGGCCGTACGCCGCTGACCTCTATCGATCCGGATAAAGTCGTCGCCATCGGCGCGGCGATTCAGGCGGACATTCTGGTAGGCAATAAGCCGGATAGCGAACTGCTGCTGCTTGATGTCATCCCACTCTCCCTGGGGCTGGAAACCATGGGTGGCCTGGTGGAAAAGGTTATTCCGCGTAACACCACCATACCTGTCGCGCGCGCGCAGGAGTTCACCACCTTCAAAGATGGCCAGACGGCGATGTCTATCCATGTTATGCAGGGCGAGCGCGAGCTGGTGCAGGACTGCCGTTCCCTGGCGCGCTTTGCGCTGCGCGGCATTCCGGCATTACCGGCGGGCGGGGCGCATATTCGCGTGACCTTCCAGGTGGATGCCGACGGTCTGCTGAGCGTGACGGCGATGGAGAAATCGACCGGCGTCGAGGCCTCAATTCAGGTGAAGCCGTCCTACGGTCTGACCGATGGCGAGATCGCCAGCATGATTAAAGATTCGATGAGCTACGCCGAACAGGACGTCCAGGCGCGTATGCTGGCCGAGCAAAAAGTTGAAGCCGCACGCGTGCTGGAAAGTCTGGTCAGCGCGCTGGCCGCCGACGCCGCGCTGTTAAGCGCCGCAGAGCGTCAGGCTATCGATGACGCCGCGGAGCAAGTACGCGCCGCAGCGGCAGGCGATGATGCCGATGCAATCAAAGAAGCGATTAAAAATATCGACACACAAACCCAGGAATTTGCCGCACGTCGTATGGATCAATCGGTCCGTATCGCGCTGAAAGGCCAATCCGTGGACGAGGTTTAAAATGCCAAAAATTGTTTTTCTGCCCCACCAGGACCTGTGTCCGGATGGCGTAGTTGTGGAAGCTGAGACCGGTGAGACCATTCTTGATGCTGCTCTGCGTAGCGGCATTGAGATTGAACACGCCTGCGAAAAATCCTGTGCCTGCACCACCTGCCACTGCATCGTGCGCGAAGGCTTTGACTCGCTGGCTGAAAGTACCGAAGATGAAGACGACATGCTGGATAAGGCCTGGGGGCTTGAACCCGACAGCCGTCTGAGCTGCCAGGCGCGGGTGACTGACGAAGATTTGGTCATCGAAATTCCGCGTTACACCATCAACCACGCACGCGAGCATTAATATGGGACTGAAATGGACCGATAGTCGTGAAATCGGCGAAGCGCTGTACGACGCTTTCCCGGATCTCGACCCGAAAACCGTTCGCTTCACCGATCTGCATCAGTGGATTTGCGACCTGGAAGAGTTTGATGACGATCCAAACGCATCCAATGAAAAAATTCTTGAGGCGATTCTGCTAGTCTGGTTAGACGAAGCCGAATAATTTTCGCGTCATGATTTACCCGGTGGTTTTAAGCCGAGTGAATCAACGAGCGAAAAAACTTTACGGGCTGCCATACGGCGGCCCGTTTGCTAAGAAGGATAATGATAATGACCGAAGCTATGAAAATTACGCTTACCGCTCAGCCAGCCGATGCGCGCTGGGGAGAAAAAGCGTCTTACAGCATGAATAACGACGGCATCGCCCTGCACCTGAACGGCAAAGACGACCTGGGTTTGATTCAGCGCGCGGCGCGTAAAATTGACGGCATGGGTATTAAACATGTCGCGCTTGACGGCGAGGGCTGGGATACCGACCGCGCATGGGCGTTCTGGGCGGGTTATAAAGGCCCGAAAGGCAGTCGCAAAGTTGAGTGGCCAGCTCTTGACGATGTGCAGAAAAGCGAACTGGATAACCGCCTGACCATTATTGACTGGGTGCGCGACACCATCAACGCCCCGGCGGAAGAGCTAGGGCCGGAACAGCTGGCGCAGCGTGCGGTAGACCTGCTGTGCAGCGTGGCCTGCGATAACGTCTCTTATCGCATCACTAAGGGCGAAGATCTGCGCGAGCAGAACTACCTGGGCCTCCACACCGTCGGCCGCGGATCCGAGCGTCCGCCGGTCCTGCTGGCGCTGGACTATAACCCGACTGGCGACAAAGAAGCTCCGGTATACGCCTGTCTGGTCGGCAAAGGCATTACCTTTGACTCAGGCGGATACAGCATCAAGCAGAGCGCATTTATGGACTCAATGAAGTCCGATATGGGCGGCGCGGCGACGGTAACCGGCGCGCTGGCGTTCGCCATTACTCGCGGCCTGAACAAGCGCGTGAAGCTGTATCTGTGCTGTGCCGATAACCTGATTAGCGGTAACGCCTTCAAACTGGGCGATATTATTCACTATCGCAACGGCAAAACCGTGGAAATCATGAACACCGATGCGGAAGGTCGTCTGGTGCTGGCGGACGGCTTGATCGATGCTTCGGCGCAAAAGCCGGAGCTGATCATCGATGCCGCCACGCTGACCGGCGCGGCGAAAACCGCGCTGGGCAATGACTATCACGCCCTGTTCAGCTTTGACGACAGGCTGGCGAATCGACTGCTGGCGAGCGCGCAGGCTGAAAACGAAGCTTTCTGGCGTCTGCCGCTGGCTGAGTTCCACCGCGGCCAGCTGCCGTCCAACTTTGCTGAACTGAACAATACCGGCAGCGCGGCCTATCCGGCCGGCGCCAGCACCGCGGCGGGCTTCCTGTCCCACTTCGTGGAGAATTACCATGAAGGCTGGCTGCACATCGACTGCTCGGCGACCTACCGCAAATCTGCGGTTGAGCAGTGGTCGGCGGGCGCGACCGGCCTCGGCGTGCGCACTATTGCGAATCTGTTGACCGCGGAATAACTTTTTCCCCTCACCCTGACTCTCTCCCTGAGGATGAGACAACGTTCGGTTTTCTCCCGCTGAGGAGAGCGTCGGGGCGGAGGGATCATCGTTGTGGAACTACTATGTCCGAAACTAAAAATGAGCTAGAAATCCTGCTGGAGAAGGCGGCTATAGAACCAGGCCATCGTCCGGCTTTTTTCCGCAGTTTGCTGGAAGCCACCGTTTGGGTACCGGGAGCCGCCGCGCAGGGCGAGCAGGTCGTTGAAGACAGCGTACTGGATCTGCAGCACTGGGAAAAAGATGATGGTACATCGGTCATTCCTTTCTTCACCTCGCTGGCGGCGCTGCAGCAGGCCGTTGAGGACGAACAGTCTTTCGTGGTGATGCCGGTGCGCACGCTATTTGCCATGACCCTCGGCGAGACGCTCTATCTCAATGCCAAACTCGCCACCGGCAAAGAGTTTGCGCCGCGTGAGATCAGCCATCTGCTGGGCGAAGAGGGCAGCCCGCTCAGCACCCAGACCGTGCTGGAAGGCGGAGAGTCGCTGCTGCTGTCTGAGGTTGCCGAGCCGCCTGCGCAGATGGTGGACTCGCTGACCGCGTTGTTTAAGACGCTGAAAACGGTGAAGCGCGCGTTTTTATGCTCTATCAAAGACAGCGCCGATGCGCCAGCCAACCTGCTGATTGGCATTGAAGCGGAAGGCGATATTGAGGAGGTTATTCAGGCGACCGGCAGCGTGGCGACCGATACGCTTCCCGGCGATGAGCCGATTGACATCTGTCAGGTGGTGGAGGGTGAAAAGGGAATTAGCCACTTTATGATCGCCCACATTACGCCGTTTTATGAAAAGCGCTGGGGCAGCTTCCTGCGCGACTTTAAGCAAAATCGAATTATTTAACACAATGGGGGCCCGGGCCCCCATTGTGCTATCTACTGCCTACTGGGCCGGCTCAATCGGTAAATCCGTCCGCGCGCCCCATTCGCTCCATGAGCCGTCGTACAGGCTAACGCCGTTAACGCCGAGAGTAGTGAGCGCCAGCACGACGACCGCCGCCGTTACGCCGGAGCCGCAGCTGGCAATAATCGGCCGTTCAAAATCGACGCCCTGACGCGCAAAAATCTCGTTGAGTTCATCAGTGGTTTTAAGTTCGCCGTTAATCACCAGTTCAGTCCACGGCACGTTTAGCGCGCCGGGAATATGCCCGCAGCGCAGGCCCGGTCGCGGCTCTGCCACCTGGCCATTAAAGCGCCCTGCCGGACGCGCATCGACGATCTGCGCCGATCCTTCATGGCTGACCAGCAGCACATCGGTCAGCCGCTTGACCGCCAGCGGATCGACGCGTCCGTCAAAATCCCCTTCCGGCAGTTCGGGAAGGCCTTGCTCCAGCGGTAGCCCATCGCGGCGCCAGCCTTCCAGCCCACCCGCAACAATCGACACCTTTTCAACGCCGAACGTGCGCAGCATCCACCAGGCGCGCGGCGCAGAGAAGAGATTACCTTCATCGTATACCACCAGGTGCTTATCGCTGCTGACGCCTAGTTCGCGCATGGCGACGGCAAACGCCTCCGCGCGCGGCATCATGTGCGGCAGCGGGCTGGTGTGATCGGAGAGGGCTTCGATATCAAAAAAGACGGCGCCGGGAATATGACCGGCCTGATACTCAGCGTTAAGATCGCGCTCTTCCTGTCCCGGCGGCGCCATCCGCGCGTCGATAATCTGGATTTCCGGGTCATCAATATGCTCTGCCAGCCAGTCGGCAGCGACAAAAAACGAGGTAGACATGAGTGCCTCCGTGTCATCAACAATAGAGTGATTGTTGTTGTTTTTTGCGATATCGACAAGGCATTTTCAAGAAGAGGCGGTGGGAATGTGATGCTCCCCCGAGCAGCGTCGGGGGAGGGGGCGCTTAAAACGCGTTTTGCTGCAGATAGCGCCAGGCGTACTGCGCGTACAGTTCAGCGCCGCTTTTCATCACCTGCTCGTCAATATTAAAGCAGCCGTGATGGTGCGCGTAGTCGCTGCCTTTCTCTTTATTCCCAGAGCCAAGCAGCGCAAAGGCGCCGGGGATATTTTCCATATAAAAACTGAAATCTTCTCCGCCGGTAGTCGGCTTTTCGTTGAAAAGGACGCTATCGCCGAATGCGTCGCGGATAACCGACTGCGCCAGCAGCGCGCTGCGCTCTTCGTTGATCACCGGTAGCGTACCGTAGCAGTAGTCAACCTGAGCGGTCGCCCCATACACTGCGGCAGTATGCTCGGCATAGCGGCTAATCGCCGTCTCCAGCCGCTGGCGCGCTTCAAGACTAAAGCAGCGTACGGTACCGTCAAGAACGGCGTTTTCGGCGATGACGTTAAAGCGCGTGCCGACATCCATTTTGCCGATAGTCACTACCGCAGATTCCAGCGGGGAAGTTTCTCGCGCCACAATAGCCTGTAGATTCATCACGAAAGCGGAAGCGACGACCGCCGCATCGACGCAGGCCTCCGGCATCGAACCATGGCCGCCGCGGCCGCGGAAGGTCACTTTCAGTAAATCGGCTGAGGCAAAGGATGAACCGACGTTACAGGAGATTTTTCCGGACGGCGTGCCCGACCAGATATGCATTCCGAAAACGTTATCCACGTTATCAATCGCCCCCTGCTGTATCATCGCCTTTGCCCCTTCGGCAATCTCTTCCGCAGGCTGAAAGATGAGCCGTACGTTGCCCGTCAGCTGTTCGCGAACATCATATAATGCATGGGCGGCGGTCAGCAGCATGGCGGTATGGGCGTCGTGGCCGCAGGCGTGCATTTTCCCGGGCGTTTGTGATTTATAGTCGAGCGGATCGTTCAGCTCCCGTACCGGCAGCGCATCCATATCGGCGCGCAGAGCTACGGTTTTACCCGGCTTGCCGCCGATGATGTCGGCGATGATTCCGGTGGGATGAGTGCGGCGGTAAGGGATACCGATGGCCTCCAGTCCGGTGGCGACGCGATCCGTCGTGCGCTTCTCCTCCCAGGGTAGTTCCGGATGGGCGTGCAGGTCGCGGCGAAAAGCGATCATCGCCTGTTCTTGTCTGGCGATAATCGCGGTGATATCAGGGTTAATCATCAATGGCTCCATAATTTGCTAAAAATTCAACGCGCTCAACCGAGCACCGGCGTCAGATAGCCGACCAGAATTCCGGCTAACACCACCGAAACCATGGTGACGGAGACGAATCCGCCAACCAGCATCGGGCCCAGCATATGGTGGGTGAGCATCTGGCGCTCTTTTTCATCGTGGGTGAGGGCGTTGATGGCCTCGTTGGTAATAATGTAGTCGGCGGGAAAACCGTACAGCGCGGTCAAAGAGATGGCGAATGCCATCGGACCGCTGACGCCAAGCAGTTTTCCGACCAGCCAGGAGACAACAAACATACCTATCACCGCCGTGGCGATTAACACTACCATCGGGAATAGCAGACGCAGCAGCATCTCCGGCGTGGCTTTGTTCAACGTATCAAAGATAAAGAGCATCAACGCCATAATGGCGAAGCCAAAGCCGTTAGCCTTATGCAGGGTATGTTTTTCCAGGAAGCCTAACGAGGTAAATACGACGCCAAAAAACAGACACAGTACGAAGGGGCTGATATTCACGATTGGCTTTGCGAGGTCAGCGACGACCCAGGCCAGACAGCCGACCAGCGCCAGACGCAGGAATTTAAAGTAATTGCTGTTGTAGCTGACGGGGATTTTACTGAACAGGCGCGGCATTTTCTCCTCGCCGACGGCGAGCATCGCGTGCTCTTCGGCAATGTCATCAGGGCGCTGTTCGCCGCTGCGGTAGCGGGCAAGCAGCGTTTTGCCTTCTCGTTGCAGCATAATCGCGGTCAGCGGATATCCGGCGAACCCCTGCATCACGTAAATCAAAATGGCAAAAACCGACAGGTCTACCAGGCCGGCGTTACTGGCGCCCTGCGACATAATCAGCGATGACACGATACCCCCGACCAGCGGAGGAATGGTGACCAGCGCGGTGTTAAGATCGAATAGCATCATGCTCACCGCAAAGACGGCCACCGCGATCCCGGCAATACCGGCGAGAGAGATGACCACGGTCTTCCACTGCTGCGCCAGCTCTTTCAGCGACAGCAGGGTGCCCATATTCGTGATTAACAGATACATGAGCATTATGGCAACTGGCGTACCGATCCCGGCCCGGCTAATGATATCTGCCGGAAAAAATGTCCAGTAGCCGACTAAAAACAGAACGGCGCAGACAAATACCGAGGGAATCCAGGCTTTTGTGCGGGTAGAAACAACGTCGCCGATATAAAGAATTAAAATAATAATCGACAGTGCGACCATTTGAGACATAAATAACTTCCATATTATTTATCCCATATAAGGAATATGAGATGGGTTGATGTTGTGCTTTCTGGAAGACTGTGGAACGGACAGTCACTATCATCGCCAGGGTAATGATTTATATTTTAAAGGCACTGATATCCCGAACAATAAATAGAAAGCTCGCGCCTTGTCAATTTATATGGCCGGAGAGAGGGGAATTTCAGAATAAAAAGTGCCAATGGTTGAGGATATTAAAGGTCGAGGTAAGAAAAATCGTAGCGCGATATATCCGCTAAATTAATTCACTCCAGCTATCCGTGGTTCGCAGGGGCGCCGCCCCGGTTATCTACCAATATTGCGGGCTGGCGGGCTATTGGTAATTCTGCCGTTAACGCATAATAATGTGTTCACTGAATGTATCTGGCCTGCGGGCCGAGGGGTTAGAAGGATGAAACCATTTCGTTTGGCGGCGCTGTCTCTGGCGCTACTTACCGCGCTATCGATAACCGGCTGCGACGACAGCGGCAAACCGCAGGCGGCCGCGCCGGCGGCATCCGCAGCGGCGGATAACGCGCCCGCGAAGCCGGACAGCGCCCAGCTGGCGGCGCTGGCTGAGAAAAGCAAAGGCAAAGCGTTAACGCTGCTGGATGCCTCTGAAGTTCAGCTCGACGGCGCGGCGACGCTGGTGCTGACTTTTTCTATTCCTCTACAGCCGGATCAGGATTTCTCCCGCAGCGTGTATCTGGTCGACAAAAAAAGCGGCAAAGTTGACGGGGCATGGGAGCTGGCGCCCAACCTTAAAGAGCTGCGTCTTCGCCATCTTGAGCCAAAACGCGAGCTGATCGTTTCGGTGGATCCCACCCTGGCGGCGCTGAATAAAGCGACTTTTGACAGCAGCTTTGAAAAAACCATTACCACCCGCGACATCGCCCCGAGCATCGGCTTTGCCAGCCGCGGCTCGCTGCTGCCGGGGAAAGTCGTGGCCGGACTGCCGGTGATGGCGCTGAATGTCGATAACATCGACGTCAATTTTTTCCGGATTAAACCTGAATCACTTTCGGCCTTCGTCAGCCAATGGGAATACCGGAATTCCTTGAGCAACTGGGAGTCGGACGAGCTGCTGAAGATGGCCGATCTGGTCTACACCGGCCGTTTTGACCTCAACCCCGCGCGCAATACGCGCGAAAAACTGCTGTTGCCGCTGGCGGATATCAAGCCACTGCAGGAGCCGGGCGTCTATATCGCGGTGATGAATCAGGCGGGCCGCTACAGCTATAGCAACGCTGCGACGCTGTTCACCCTCAGCGATATTGGCGTATCCGCGCACCGTTATCACCATCGGCTGGATGTCTTTACCCAGAGTCTGGAAAACGGCGCGGCGCAGTCCGGTATCGATGTGCAGCTGCTGAACGCCAAAGGGCAAACCCTGGCGCAGGCGAAGAGCGACGCTCAGGGGCACGTGAAGTTACAAACGGATAAAGACGCGGCGCTGCTGCTGGCGCGTAAGGACGGGCAAACCACTCTGCTGGATCTTAAACTTCCGGCGCTGGATCTGGCTGAGTTTTCTATTGCCGGCGCGCCGGGCTTCAGCAAGCAGCTGTTTATGTTTGGTCCGCGCGATCTCTACCGCCCGGGCGAAACGGTGATCCTCAACGCGTTACTGCGCGATAGCGACGGCAGGCCGCTTCCCGAACAGCCGGTAAAGCTGGAAGTGGTGCAGCCGGATGGCCAGATAATCCGCTCGACGGTCAGCAAACCGATCAATGGCCTGTATCAATTTACTTATCCGCTCGATAGCGGCGCGGCGACCGGGATGTGGCACATTCGCGCCAGTACCGGCGATAACCAGCCGCGCGAGTGGGATTTTCACGTTGAAGATTTTATGCCTGAGCGCATGGCGCTGAATCTCACGCCGCAAAATGCCCCCGTTTCGCCGGCTGCGGATGTCAGCTTTGCCGTAAGCGGGGCGTATTTGTACGGCGCGCCGGCCAGCGGCAACTCGCTGCAGGGTAAACTGTTCCTGCGTCCGCTGCGCGACGCGGTACCTGCGCTGCCGGGCTTCCAGTTTGGCGACATTGCCGAGGAGAATCTTTCCCGCAGCCTGGATGAAGTGCAGACCACCCTGGATGACCAGGGACATGCGGAAGTCACCGCCGCCAGCCAGTGGCAGGAGAGCCGCTCGCCGCTGCAGGTGATCCTGCAGGCCAGCCTGCTGGAGTCCGGCGGCAGACCGGTTACGCGCACCGTCAGGCAGCCGATCTGGCCGGCCGAAACGCTGCCTGGCATCCGTCCGGAATTCGCCCTGAAAGAGGTTTATGACTATCGTACCGACAGCACGATCAAGCAGCCGGTAGTGGATGAAAACAGCAACGCCGCATTTGAAATTGTCTACGCCGATGCCAAAGGCGAAAAGAAAGCGGTCTCCGGGCTGCAGGTGCGATTAATTCGCGAACGTCGCGACTACTACTGGAACTGGTCCGAGAGCGAAGGCTGGCAGTCACAGTTCGATCAAAAAGATCTTCAGGAAGGTGAGGAATCGCTCGATCTCTCTGCCGGGCAAACGGCGAAAGTCAGTTTCCCGGTCGAGTGGGGCGCCTATCGCCTGGAAGTCAAAGGGCCGGATGATGTCGTCAGCAGCGTACGCTTCTGGGCAGGGTACAGCTGGCAGGATAACAGCGAAGGCCAGGGGGCGGCGCGTCCGGACCGCGTTACCATGAAGCTGGATAAACCGGCCTATAAACCCGGCGATACGATCAAGCTGCATATTGCCGCTCCGGCTGCCGGTAAAGGCTACGCGCTGGTGGAATCAAGCGAAGGGCCGCTGTGGTGGCAGGAGATTGACGTCCCGGCGGAAGGGATGGAATTATCTATCCCGGTGGATAAAGCCTGGAATCGTCACGACCTGTACCTCAGCACCCTGGTGATTCGCCCGGGGGATAAATCCCAGTCCGCAACGCCAAAACGGGCCGTGGGGCTGCTGCACCTGCCGCTTGGCGATGATAACCGTCGCCTGAATCTGGCGCTGGAAGCACCGGATAAAATGCGTCCTGACCAGCCGTTGAAAGTGAAGATTAAGGCCAGCCTCAAAGAAGGCGAGACGCCGAAACAGGTTAACGTTCTGCTCTCTGCCGTCGATAGCGGCGTACTCAATATTACCGACTACGCCACGCCGGATCCCTGGAACGCGTTCTTTGGCCAGAAACGCTACGGCGCCGATATTTACGATATCTATGGTCAGGTCATTGAAGGACAGGGGAGGCTCGCCAGCCTGCGCTTTGGCGGCGACGGCGATGAACTGAAACGCGGCGGTAAGCCGCCGGTTAATCACGTGACGATTATCGCCCAGCAGGCGCAGCCGGTTATGCTGGATGAGAAAGGCGAAGGGACGGTGACCCTGCCAATCGGCGACTTTAACGGCGAACTGCGGATCATGGCGCAGGCGTGGACGGCTGATGATTTCGGCAGCAGCGAAGAAAAAACGATCGTGGCGGCGCCGGTGATTGCGGAGCTGAATATGCCGCGTTTCCTCGCCAGCGGAGATACCACTCGCCTGGCGCTGGATCTCAGCAACCTGACCGATAAGCCGCAGACTCTCAACGTTGCGCTGGCAGCCAGCGGTCTGCTGCAGCTTGCAGGGGGAGAAATACCGCCGGTGCATCTGGCGCCCGGCGCGCGCAGCACCCTGTTTGTGCCCGTTCGCGCCCTACAAGGCTTTGGCGATGGTGAGGTAAATGCCACCATCAGCGGCCTGAACCTGCCGGGTGAAACTTTCACGCCAATGCAGAAGCAGTGGAAGCTGGGCGTGCGTCCCGCCTTCCCGGCGCAAACCGTGAATTCCGGCGCTGTCCTCCAGCCGGGGGAAAGCTGGCAGGCTCCGGCGGCGCAAAGCGAGGGTTTCTCGCCGGCCACACTGCAGGGGCAGCTGGTGTTTAGCGGCAAGCCGCCGCTGAACCTGGCGCGCTATATTCGCGACCTGAAGGCCTTTCCTTACGGCTGCCTGGAGCAGACCACCAGCGGGCTATTCCCGTCGCTCTATACCAACGCCGCCCAGCTTAAAGCCCTGGGGATCGGCGGCGATAGCGATGAAAAACGACGCGCGGCGGTGGATATCGGCATTTCTCGCCTGCTGCAGATGCAGCGCGATGACGGCGGTTTCGCCCTGTGGGACAGAGAGGGGCCGGAAGAGTACTGGCTAACCGCCTACACGATGGACTTCCTCGTCCGGGCGGGCGAGCAGGGCTATAGCGTACCAACCAATGCCGTCAATAACGGCAACCAGCGCCTGCTGCGTTATTTACAGGAGCCGGGGCTGATCGCCGTCCGCTACAGCGATGATGCCCAGGCCAGCCGTTTTGCCGCTCAGGCCTACGCCGCGCTGGTGCTGGCACGGCAGCAGAAAGCGCCGCTCGGCGCGCTGCGCGAAATCTGGAGCCGTCACGACCAGGCGCGTTCCGGTCTGCCGCTGCTGCAGCTGGGCGTGGCCCTGAAAATGATGGGCGATGCGCCGCGCGGCGACGAAGCCCTGAAGCTGGCGCTGAGCACGCCGCGGCAGGAGGCGAACCGCTGGCTCGGCGATTACGGCAGCGAGCTGCGCGACGATGCGCTGAAGCTGGCGCTGCTGGAGGAGAACAAACTGCTGCCGGAAGCGCAAAATACGCTGCTCAGCCATCTGGCGGAAGAAGCCTACGGCCAGCGCTGGCTCTCGACGCAGGAGAGTAATGCCCTGTTCCTGGCCGGACGCACGTTGCAGGATCTTCCCGGCAGCTGGCAGGCGCAAACCTCCGTGCAGGCCGAACCGCTCTCCGGTGAGAAAGCGCAAACCCGTAACCTGACCGGCGATCAGCTGGCGGCCTTGCAGGTGACCAATACCGGTCAGCAGCCGCTGTGGCTGCGTCTCGATAGCAGCGGCTACCCGCAGAACGCGCCGCAGCCGGGGGGCAACGTACTGGGCATTGAACGGCAAGTTTTCGATACCCAGGGTCAGCAGAAATCGCTCTCTTCGCTGCGCAGCGGCGAACTAGTGCTGGTGAAGCTGGAGGTGACGGCTAAGCGTAACGTCCCGGACGCGCTGGTAGTGGATTTACTCCCGGCGGGGCTGGAGCTGGAAAACCAGAATCTGGCCAACAGCAGCGCCAGTCTGCAGGAGAACGGCGAGGTGGTGCAAAATCTGCTTAACCAGATGCAGCAGGCCGATATCCAGCACATTGAGTTTCGCGACGATCGCTTTGTGGCCGCGGTAGCTATCAATGAAGGCCAGCCGGTGACGCTGGTTTATCTGGCGCGCGCGGTGACGCCGGGCACCTATCAGGTACCGCAGCCGCAGGTTGAGTCGATGTACGTGCCGCAGTGGCGGGCAACTGGCGCAGCCAGCGGACCGCTAACCGTTGCGCCATAAATGCGGGCGCTGAGGCGTATCAAACGCCGCTGGCGCTGGCTGGCGGCGTTTATTTTTTTGCTGTGGCTATTGCTGCTGGCGGCAGACCGGCTGTGGCCGCTGCCGCTGCGTGAGGTTACCCCTGCCAGAGTAGTGGTGGCGGAAGACGGGACGCCGCTGTGGCGCTTTGCCGATGCGCAGGGCGTCTGGCGCTATCCGGTAACGCTGGCTGATGTTTCGCCGCGCTATTTGCAGGCGCTGATCCACTATGAAGATCGCTGGTTCTGGGAGCATCCCGGCGTTAACCCGTTTGCGATCGCTCGCGCCGCCTGGCAGGATCTCACTTCCGGGAGAGTGATCTCCGGAGGGAGCACCCTGACCATGCAGGTGGCGCGCCTGCTCGATCCTCATCCCCGCACCTTCGGCGGCAAGCTGCGTCAGCTATGGCGGGCGCTGCAGCTGGAGTGGCATCTGTCAAAAAGCGAGATCCTCACGCTCTATCTCAATCGGGCGCCGTTCGGCGGCACGCTGCAGGGGATTGGCGCGGCCAGCTGGGCTTATCTCGGTAAACCGCCCGCACAGCTAAGCTACGGCGAAGCGGCGCTGCTGGCCGTTCTGCCGCAGGCGCCAAGCAGGCTGCGCCCGGACCGCTGGCCGGAACGTGCGCAGGCGGCGCGCGATAAAGTGCTGCTGAGAATGGAAAATCAGGGCGTGTGGCCGCCGCAGCCGGTGCGAGAAGCTATCGAAGAGCCCGTCTGGCTGTTTCCGCGGCAGATGCCGCAGCTGGCGCCGCTTTTTTCCCGCCGCGCGCTGGCGAGCAGCCGGTCTGAGAAGTTAGTAACGACGCTGGATGCCGGGCTGCAGCGGCAGCTGGAGGATCTGGCGCTGAACTGGAAATCGCGCCTGCCGCCGCGCAGCTCTTTAGCGATGGTGGTGGTCGACCATACCAATATGAAGGTGCGCGGCTGGGTAGGATCGGCGGATATCAGTGATGATAGCCGCTTTGGCCACATTGATATGGTATCGGCGATCCGCTCCCCGGGTTCGGTACTGAAACCGTTTGTCTACGGCATGGCGCTGGATGAGGGGCTGATCCATCCGGCTTCGCTATTACAGGATGTCCCGCGCCGGTTTAGCGACTACCGGCCGGGCAACTTTGACAGCGGTTTTCACGGGCCGGTAAGCGCCAGCGAAGCGCTGGTTCGCTCGTTGAACCTTCCGGCTGTGCAGGTGCTGGAGGCCTACGGGCCGAAGCGTTTTGCCGCCAGGCTGCGCAATGCCGGATTGCCGCTGATGCTGCCCGCCGGCGCGGAGCCGAATCTATCGCTGATCCTCGGCGGCGCCGGCGCGCGTCTGGCGGATATCGTGGCGGCGTACAGCGCGTTCGCCCGTCACGGTAAGGCGGGGCAACTGCGCATCACTCCTGATTCACCGCTGGTTGAACGACCGCTGCTGTCGCCGGGGGCCGCCTGGATTGTGCGGCGCATTCTGGCCGGCGAAGCGCAGCCGGTTCCCGATGCGTCGCTGGTACAGGTGGTGCCGCTGGCGTGGAAAACCGGAACCAGCTACGGCTATCGCGATGCCTGGGCAATCGGCGTGAACGCCCGCTATCTGATAGGTATCTGGACCGGAAGACCTGACGGCACGCCGGTTGTCGGACAGTTTGGCTTCGCCAGCGCGGTGCCGCTGCTGAATCAGGTCAATAATATGCTGCTGGCGCGGCCGGCAATGAGCCACGGCGGATTGCCGAGCGACCCGCGTCCCTCATCGGTCAGCGCCGGGACGGTTTGCTGGCCCGGCGGGCAGTATTTACCTGCGGGGGATGCGAACTGCCGCCGACGGCTGGCCACCTGGCTACTTGATGAGAGTCAGCCGCCGACCTTGCTGCTCCCTGGACAGGAAGGTATGCGAGGGATCCGCTTTCCGGTCTGGCTGAACGAAAAAGGACAGCGGGTGGCGGCAGATTGCCCCGGCGCGGTAGAGAAAAGCTTCGACGTCTGGCCGCTGCCGCTCGAACCCTGGCTACCCGCAGGCGAACGACGTCGGGTCAGGCTGCCTGCAGTTTCGGCGGCGTGTCCGCCGGTCCAAAGCGCTGATGCCGCACCGCTGGTGCTCTCGGGCATACGCGAGGGCGCAGTCGTTAAACGACTGCCCGGCGAGCAAAAGGTGATGCTGCCGCTGCAAACGACCGGCGGGGAAGGGCGGCGCTGGTGGTTTCTTAACGGTGAGCCTATGCCGGCTGAAGGCTCCAGCGCGACCCTTAACATCGATCGCCCTGACCGTTATCAACTGGTGGTGATGGATGAGGCGGGGCAAATTGTTGCCGCGAACTTCACGGTGCAATAAACAGAACTTGCCGTAATGGGCTGGATTTGTTGTTTAAGGTCGCTTTTTTTTAAAAAAATGTTACCTAAACACATAGGCAATCGCCTTAGATGATGATTATAATTCGCGCCGTATTTATCGGTCTCATCTGCTCATCTGCAAAACAGAACAACATATATAAAGAGGTTATCATGGCTATTGAACGTACTTTTTCCATCATCAAACCAAACGCGGTGGCAAAAAACGTTATTGGCGGCATCTTTTCTCGCTTTGAAGCTGCAGGGTTCAAAATCGTTGGCACTAAAATGCTGCATCTGACCGTTGAGCAGGCTCGCGGCTTCTATGCTGAGCACGAAGGTCGCCCGTTCTTTGACGGTCTGGTTGAGTTCATGACTTCCGGTCCGATCGTTGTTTCCGTGCTGGAAGGCGAAAATGCGGTTCAGCGTCATCGTGACCTGCTGGGCGCAACCAACCCGGCGAACGCGCTGGCGGGTACGCTGCGCGCAGACTACGCTGACAGCTTCACCGAGAACGGCACCCACGGTTCCGATTCCGTTGAATCCGCTGCGCGCGAAATCGCGTTTTTCTTTGCTGAAGGCGAGGTTTGCCCGCGCACCCGCTAATCTCTCGCGTCTTTCACGCCACCGCTTTGTTGGCTTCATTCGCGCACCCCGGTCACATCGTTATCTATGCTCCCGGGGATTTGCGAACTCGCCGCCTCGCCGTGACGTAAAATACTTTGGAGATACCATCCTCGTCGCCTTTTCGACCGTCGCGGTGTTGGCTGCGCGCGTTCACCCCGGTCACGAGGAGCTGCCTGGCAGTTACAGATTTTTTCATCATTGCTGCGTGCAGACGTAGTATTGATGGGGCAGAATTTGTAGAATACAGCGCCCCGGCTGAGCAGTCGCTCCCGGGGCGTTTCTTTTTAACCCTCCAGGGGCCATAACGTGTAATAACGAGGCCGGAATCAATTATGTCTGAACAAATAGTCACACCTGATAGCGCCGCACTGACGGTGCCGAACAAAGATGCCAAAATCAACCTGCTGGATCTGAATCGTCAGCAGATGCGCGAGTTTTTCAAAAACATGGGCGAAAAGCCTTTCCGCGCCGATCAGGTGATGAAATGGATGTATCACTACTGCTGCGATAACTTTGACGAGATGACCGACATCAACAAAGTTCTGCGCGGCAAATTAAAGGAAGTCGCGGAAATCCGTGCCCCGGAAGTCGTGGAAGAACAGCGCTCCAGCGACGGCACCATCAAATGGGCGATTGCCGTTGGCGATCAGCGCGTCGAAACCGTGTATATCCCGGAAGACGATCGCGCCACCCTGTGCGTTTCTTCTCAGGTGGGCTGTGCGCTGGAGTGTAAATTCTGCTCCACGGCGCAGCAGGGCTTTAACCGCAACCTGCGGGTTTCGGAAATTATCGGCCAGGTCTGGCGCGCGGCGAAAATCGTCGGTGCGGTGAAGACCACCGGCGTGCGTCCGATTACCAACGTGGTAATGATGGGCATGGGCGAGCCGCTGCTGAACCTGACCAACGTGGTTCCGGCTATGGAAATCATGCTCGACGACTTCGGTTTTGGGCTCTCAAAACGTCGCGTCACGCTCTCCACTTCCGGCGTGGTGCCTGCGCTTGATAAGCTTGGCGATATGATTGACGTCGCGCTGGCTATCTCTCTGCACGCGCCGAACGATACCATTCGTGACGAAATCGTGCCGATCAACAAGAAATATAATATCGAGACCTTCCTGAACTCGGTACGTGGTTATATTTCGAAGTCCAATGCCAACCAGGGCCGCGTGACGATCGAATACGTCATGCTGGATCACGTCAACGACGGTACCGAGCATGCCCACGAGCTGGCGGCGCTGTTAAAAGATACGCCGTGCAAGATTAACCTCATCCCGTGGAACCCCTTCCCGGGAGCGCCGTATGGCCGCAGCTCTAACAGTCGCATCGACCGTTTCTCCAAGGTATTGATGGAGTATGGTTTCACCACTATCGTGCGTAAAACTCGCGGTGACGATATCGACGCAGCCTGCGGCCAGCTGGCCGGCGACGTTATCGACCGAACTAAACGTACGCTGCGTAAACGTATGCAGGGCGAAGCGATCGACGTGAAGGCAGTCTGATAAATGATGCAGCGCACAGCCTGGGCGGTGCGCTGCATATTTATGTTGTATAGCCGGGCGAAATACGCTGTTCTGGTTAATAATTACGGTGCGTTTTTGTCGACTTTGAGGCAGTATGTAGCGGTACAACAACCGCTTAGCATTCAATATTGATAAGTCTCTGTGATAGTACGTCATACGGACTTATACTGTTTGTCTGACGTTGAGCAGATGTCTCGCGGCGCGGGGTCACCGGCGCTGAATTTTAAATTTCACGTACCAGTAGTTGTAGCGAATGAATACTGAAGCCACTCAAGACCATCAAGAAGCAAACACTACGGGCGCGCGTTTGCGTAACGCCCGCGAACAACTCGGGCTCAGCCAGCAAGCGGTGGCTGAGCGCTTATGCCTGAAGGTTTCCACGGTTCGTGATATTGAAGACGATAAGGCACCCGCCGATCTGGCTTCAACCTTCCTGCGCGGCTATATCCGCTCTTATGCCCGCCTCGTGCACATCCCTGAAGAAGAACTGCTGCCGATGATGGCGAAGCAGGCTCCCATTCGTGCGGCAAAAGTGGCGCCAATGCAGAGCTTCTCGCTAGGTAAACGTCGCAAAAAACGCGACGGCTGGCTAATGAGTTTTACCTGGCTGGTGTTGTTCGTGGTGATTGGCCTCAGCGGCGCGTGGTGGTGGCAGGACCACAAAGCGCAGCAGGACGAGATCTCCACCATGGCCGATCAGTCCTCCGCCGAGCTGAACGCTGGCGATAACAACAGCCAAAGCATTCCTCTGGACAATGGTTCGGCGAATTCTTCCGCCGATACCGCTGCTAACAGCGCGCCGGCAGAGACCTCTTCTGCGCCAGCAACCTCGGCTCCGGCTGCGACTGCGGCCCCGGTCGATAACAACGCCGTTGTTGCGCCTTCTCAGGCGAACGTTGACACGGCGGCTACCCCAGCGCCCGCCAGTCCAACTTCGCCGCTACCGACCGACCAGGCAAACGTGACCGCTGCGCCGGCCTCGGCTCAGGATCTGGTGCTGAATTTCACCGCCGACTGCTGGCTGGAAGTGAGCGATGCGACGGGTAAAAAGCTGTTCAGCGGGTTGCAGCGTAAAGGCGGTAATCTCAATCTGAGCGGCCAGGCACCTTATAAACTGAAAATCGGTGCACCGGCGGCGGTACAGATACAGTATCTGGGTAAACCAGTCGATTTGAGTCGTTTTATCAGAACTAACCAGGTTGCACGTCTGACCCTTAATGCCGAACAATCACCGGCGCAGTAACAGACGGGTAACGCGGGAGATTTTTCATGCATAACCAGGCTCCGATTCAACGTAGAAAATCAAAGCGAATTTACGTTGGGAATGTGCCGATTGGCGATGGCGCCCCCATCGCCGTACAGTCGATGACAAACACGCGCACCACCGATGTGGCGGCGACGGTAAATCAAATTAAAGCCCTTGAGCGCGTTGGCGCGGATATCGTTCGTGTTTCGGTGCCAACGATGGACGCGGCAGAAGCCTTTAAGCTTATCAAACAGCAGGTGAGCGTACCGCTGGTTGCCGATATCCACTTCGATTACCGCATTGCGCTGAAGGTCGCGGAATACGGCGTTGATTGTCTGCGTATTAACCCGGGCAATATCGGTAACGAAGAGCGTATCCGCATGGTGGTGGACTGCGCTCGCGATAAAAATATTCCCATCCGTATCGGGGTAAACGCCGGTTCTCTGGAAAAAGATCTCCAGGAGAAATACGGTGAACCGACTCCGCAGGCGCTGCTGGAATCGGCAATGCGCCATGTCGATCATCTCGATCGTCTCAATTTCGATCAGTTTAAAGTCAGCGTAAAAGCTTCCGATGTGTTCCTCGCGGTCGAATCCTATCGTCTGCTGGCGAAACAGATCGACCAGCCTCTGCATCTAGGGATTACCGAAGCGGGCGGTGCGCGCAGCGGCGCGGTGAAGTCCGCGATCGGCCTCGGACTGCTGCTGTCTGAAGGGATCGGCGATACCTTGCGCGTTTCTCTGGCGGCGGATCCGGTTGAAGAGATCAAAGTTGGCTTCGATATTCTCAAGTCACTGCGCATTCGCTCTCGCGGGATCAACTTCATTGCCTGCCCGACATGTTCACGTCAGGAGTTTGACGTTATCGGTACCGTTAACGCCCTGGAGCAGCGCCTGGAAGACATCATTACGCCGATGGACATTTCGATCATTGGCTGCGTGGTGAATGGCCCAGGCGAGGCGCTGGTGTCGACGCTCGGCGTGACCGGCGGCAACAAGAAAAGCGGCCTGTACGAAGACGGCGTCCGTAAAGACCGACTGGATAACGACGATATGATCGATCAGCTGGAAGCGCGTATTCGCGCTAAAGCATCGATGCTGGATGAGGCGCGTCGCATCGATATTCAGCAGGTTGAAGCGAAATAACGTGTTGGGAAGCGATACGCTTCCCGTGTATGATTGAACCTGCGGGCGCGAGGCGCCGGGGTTCATTTTTGTATATATAAAGAGAATAAACGTGGCAAAGAACATTCAAGCCATTCGCGGCATGAACGATTATCTGCCGGGCGAAACCGCTCTCTGGCAGCGCATTGAAGGCTCACTGAAGCAGGTGCTTGGTAGCTACGGTTACAGCGAAATCCGTATGCCGATTGTAGAGCAGACCCCGTTATTCAAACGCGCTATCGGCGAAGTGACCGACGTGGTTGAAAAAGAGATGTATACCTTTGAGGACCGTAACGGCGATAGCCTGACCCTGCGTCCGGAAGGTACGGCGGGTTGCGTACGCGCCGGCATCGAACATGGTCTCCTGTACAATCAAGAACAGCGCCTGTGGTATATCGGGCCAATGTTCCGCCACGAGCGTCCGCAAAAAGGCCGCTATCGTCAGTTCCACCAGATTGGTGCGGAAGCGTTCGGTCTGCAGGGGCCGGATATCGATGCCGAGCTGATCATGCTGACCGCCCGCTGGTGGCGTGAACTGGGGATCTCCAGCCACGTTGCCCTTGAGCTGAACTCTATCGGTTCACTGGAAGCTCGCGCCAGCTATCGCGACGCGCTGGTGGCTTATCTTGAGCAGTATAAGGATAAGCTCGATGAAGACTGCAAACGCCGCATGTACACCAACCCGCTGCGCGTGCTGGATTCTAAAAACCCGGAAGTTCAGGCGCTGCTGAACGATGCGCCGACGCTGGGTGATTATCTTGACGAAGAGTCCAAAGCGCACTTCGCCGGGCTTTGCGCGCTGCTGGACGATGCCGGTATTCGCTATACCGTGAATCAGCGTCTGGTGCGCGGTCTCGACTATTACAACCGCACCGTGTTTGAGTGGGTTACCACCAGCCTCGGCTCACAGGGAACCGTCTGTGCCGGTGGGCGTTATGACGGTCTGGTTGAGCAGCTTGGCGGTCGCGCAACGCCTGGCGTCGGCTTTGCGATGGGGCTGGAACGTCTTGTTTTACTGGTTCAGGCAGTGAATCCGGAATTTAAAGCCGATCCTGTTGTCGATATATACCTGGTAGCCTCCGGAACTGACACCCAGTCCGCAGCAATGCGTCTGGCTGAACAGGTACGCGATGCGTTACCCGGCGTTAAGCTGATGACCAACCACGGTGGCGGCAACTTTAAGAAGCAGTTTGCTCGCGCTGATAAATGGGGCGCTCGCGTTGCGCTGGTGCTGGGCGAAGCAGAAATCGCTGACGGAAACGTGGTAGTGAAAGATTTACGCTCAGGTGAGCAAACTACCGTAACGCAGGATAGCGTTGCCGCGCATTTGCGCACACTTCTGGGTTAATTTCCCGGGAAACATTAGTCAGGAGAAGGACTGCGTGGAACTTTACAATAACGAAAACGATCAGGTCGACGCGCTGAAGCGCTTCTTTGCTGAAAATGGCAAAGCGCTGGCCGTTGGGGTGATTTTGGGCGTTGGCGCGCTGGTTGGCTGGCGCTACTGGACCTCCCATCAGTTGGATACCGCCAGAGGCTCGTCTCTGGCTTATGAAAATGCGATTTCCGCGCTTAAAGCGGATAAACCAGAGGCGCTGAACGCGGCGCAGAAATTTGCCGCCGACAGCAAAAACACCTATGGTGCGTTTGCTTCTCTTGAACTGGCGCAGCAGTTTGTTGAGAAAAACGATCTGCAGAACGCTGAAAAGCAGCTTCAGCAGGGGCTTGCCGCTGCTTCTGATGATAACCTGAAATCGGTTATCAATATGCGTCTTGCTCGCGTACAGCTACAGCTTAAGCAGCCTGATGCCGCGCTGAAAACCCTGGATGCCGTGAAAGGCGAAGGCTGGACCGCGATTGTTGCCGACCTGCGCGGCGAGATCCTGCTGAGCAAAGGCGATAAGCAAGGGGCGAAAGCGGCCTGGGAAGCGGGCGCGAAAAGCGATGCTTCGCCGGCGCTCAGCGAAATGATGCGTATGAAAATAAATAATTTGTCCATCTGAGAGGGACTCGATGCAATTGCGTAAATTACTTTTGCCAGGGCTGCTTTCCGTTACCTTATTGAGCGGTTGTTCGCTGTTTAACAGCGAAGAAGATGTGGTGAAAATGTCGCCACTGCCGACGGTGGAAAACCAGTTTACGCCGTCCACGTCCTGGAGCACCTCCGTTGGCGGCGGTATTGGCGAATTCTACTCTAACCTGCACCCGGCTTTTGCTGATGGCGTTGTGTATGCCGCCGATCGTAAAGGCACCGTTAAAGCCCTGAATTCAGGCGACGGCAAAGAGGTGTGGTCGGTTAACCTGGCCGAGAAAGACGGCTGGTTCTCCCGCGCGCCTGCGCTGCTCTCCGGCGGCGTGACCGTCTCGGGTGGCCATGTGTATATCGGTAGCGAAAAAGCGAAAGTTTACGCGCTGAATACCAGCGACGGCACCGTCGCATGGGAAGCGAGCGTAGCGGGTGAAGCGATTTCCCGTCCGGTCGTCAGTGACGGTATGGTGTTGATTCACACCACTAACGGTCAGCTGCAGGCGCTGAACGAAGCTGACGGCGCGGTGAAATGGACCGTTAACCTGGATATGCCAGCGCTCTCTCTGCGCGGCGAATCCGCTCCGGCTACGGCATACGGCGCAGCGATTGTGGGCGGCGATAACGGTCGCGTCAGCGCGGTGCTGATGCAGCAGGGGCAGATGATTTGGCAGCAACGTATCTCTACCGCCACCGGTCCGACGGAAATCGACCGTCTTAACGACGTCGATACGACGCCGGTTATCGTGAACGGGGTGATTTATGCGCTGGCCTATAACGGCAACCTGACGGCTTTGGATCTGCGCAGCGGCCAGATTATGTGGAAACGCGAGCTGGGTTCAGTGAATGATTTCATCGTCGACGGCAACCGTATTTACCTGGTTGATCAAAACGACCGTCTGCTGGCGCTCACCACCGACGGCGGCGTGACGCTGTGGACGCAAAGCGATCTACTGCACCGTCTGCTGACGGCGCCTGTGCTGTATAATGGCAACCTGGTTGTTGGCGATAGCGAAGGCTATATGCACTGGGTCAACCCGGAAGATGGTCACTTTGTGGCTCAGCAGAAGGTAGACAGCTCAGGCTTCCTGACCGATCCAGTTGTTGCTGACGGCAAACTGCTGATTCAGGCGAAAGACGGTACGCTGTACGCGATTACGCGTTAACAACAGCGGTAGTCTATTTTGAGAAACGGCCCCTGGCAGACAGGGGCCGTTTTGGCTTTTTTAAAAACGCCGTGAAAATGGCGTTGTATCGATTTTAGTATGAGGCATTTAACATGATACCTGTGGTCGCGCTTGTCGGGCGCCCTAACGTTGGAAAATCCACGCTTTTTAACCGCTTAACGCGCACTCGCGATGCGTTGGTCGCGGATTTCCCGGGGCTGACTCGTGACCGTAAGTACGGTCGTGCTGAAGTGGAAGGCCGCGAATTTATCTGTATCGATACCGGCGGGATCGACGGTACCGAAGATGGCGTAGAAACGCGGATGGCGGAACAGTCGCTGCTGGCGATTGAAGAAGCGGACGTGGTGCTGTTTATGGTCGATGCGCGGGCGGGCCTGATGCCGGCGGACTCGGCAATCGCTAAACACCTGCGCTCCCGCGAAAAGCCGACCTTCCTGGTGGCAAACAAAACTGATGGCATCGATGCCGATCAGGCGATCGCCGATTTTTGGTCGCTGGGGTTAGGCGAGATTTATCCTATCGCCGCTTCACACGGTCGCGGCGTCACCAGTCTGCTGGAGCACGTCCTGCTGCCGTGGGTTGATGAGGTGAACCCGCCGGAAGAAGTGGACGAAGACGCGGCATACTGGGCACAGTTTGAAGCCGAGCAGAACGGCGAAGCAGTTGAAGAGCCGGAAGAAGATTTTAACCCACAGGATCTGCCGATTAAGCTGGCGATAGTGGGTCGCCCGAACGTGGGTAAGTCAACGCTCACCAACCGTATTTTGGGCGAAGACCGCGTAGTGGTCTACGACATGCCCGGAACGACCCGCGACAGCATCTACATCCCGATGCAGCGCGACGAGCGTGAATACGTGCTGATTGACACCGCCGGCGTGCGCAAACGCGGTAAGATCACCGATGTCGTCGAGAAATTCTCGGTGATTAAAACCCTGCAGGCGATCGAAGACGCCAACGTGGTGCTGCTGGTGATTGATGCGCGGGAGGGGATTTCCGATCAGGATCTCTCTCTGCTGGGCTTTATCCTCAACAGCGGTCGCTCGCTGGTGATTGTCGTTAACAAATGGGACGGCCTGAGCCAGGAAGTTAAAGAGCAGGTGAAAGAGACTCTGGACTACCGTCTGGGCTTTATCGACTTTGCTCGCGTGCACTTTATCTCCGCGCTGCACGGTAGCGGCGTAGGCAACCTGTTTGAATCCGTGCGCGAAGCGTACGACAGCGCAACCCGTCGCGTGGGTACCGCTATGCTGACCCGCATCATGACCATGGCTGCCGAAGACCATCAGCCGCCGCTGGTGCGCGGTCGTCGCGTGAAGCTGAAATATGCCCACGCCGGGGGTTATAACCCGCCGATCGTGGTTATTCACGGTAATCAGGTTAAAGATCTGCCGGATTCGTATAAGCGCTACCTGATGAACTACTTCCGTAAATCACTGGAAGTGATGGGCACGCCAATTCGCATTCAGTTCAAGGAAGGGGAAAACCCGTTTGCCAACAAACGTAATACTCTGACGCCTAATCAGATGCGTAAGCGTAAGCGCTTGATTAAACACATCAAGAAAAGCAAATAAGCTATCAGGAAGATTTACCCACCAGCATGAATCCCCCAACGCCCGCATATGCCGGGCTTTTTTGTTGGTAGGGGCTATCATAACGACGCAACAAAGCGCATGATTAGTGTGTACACAGAGGTGTACCCATAACGAAATACTGTGGTTTTGGGTATGCCTCTAATCAATTTGGGTACATCTCATCGTGTACCCAACTGGATAACAGTAAGGTTTTTCAGGTATTCGCACATGCCAAAACTAACAGACATGCAGATCCGTGCATGGATTAAGAACGGGGAACGATTCGAGGGGCGAGCAGACGGCGACGGCCTATATCTGAGGTACCGTAAAGAGGATAAAACTCCTTTTTGGCGCTATCGGTATAAGCTGGCGGGGAAGTCCCGCACGATGATGATCGGCTCTTATTCTGATTTCTCACTTGCTAAAGCCAGAGAGGTAGCTAAAGAGCTATCCGCACGGGTAGCTCTTGGGTATGACGTAGCCGCAGAAAAGCAGGAGCGCAAAGCCGAGGCAATAGCGAAGATAGAAGCAGAGAAGAACGCCATTCACGTTTCAGAGCTTGCCGCGGAGTATTATGCCCGCCAGATAGAAACCACCTACAAACACCCTGAGCTTTTCCGCAGTAGTCTGCAAAAGAATATCGTCGCGCTCATTGGCCGAATGAAGGTTGAGGACGTTCGACCACGCCATGTTGATACCGTCCTGCAGGATGTTTTAGAGCGTGGCTCTCCTACGGTGGCTAATGATGTTCTTAGAATGCTCAAGCGGCTCTTTGATTATGCCGTGGTGCGCGGAATGATTGAGGTTAATCCAGCGATATCCTTTGGTTCAAAAGATGCCGGAGGGAAGGAGCTGGGGCGTAAAAGAGCGTTAAGCCGTGATGAACTAATTATGTTCTTCAAAGCGCTACGTCGTGGCAGAGGTATCAGCCGAGAGAATGAGCTCACATTTAAAATCATTCTGGCGCTGGGTGTTCGAAAGATGGAACTATGCGCCGCCGAATGGTCTGAGTTCGACCTTGATAACGAAGTGTGGCATTTACCCGGTTCGCGGGCGAAGAACGGCGATGATATTGATATCCCACTTCCGCAGCCGGTGATCGAATGGATTAAAGAGATACGACTTTTTGCCGGCGATAGTCGCTGGTTAATTCCGGCCAGACGAGCCAGAACAACGGCGCACGTTAGCCGGGCCACGTTGAATATGGTTATGCCGTCCGTACTGAAAGAAATGGTAGACGTTGAGCCGTTCAGTATCCATGACCTGAGGCGAACCATGCGCACCCAGATGGCCGCGATAGGCATTGACCCCGTGATAGCCGAGCGTTGCCTTAATCACAAAATACCGGGCATAGAGGGTATTTATAACCGGCACCAGTATTTTGATGAGCGGAAAGCAGCGTTGGCACAATGGGCTGATTTGCTCGTGTCTCTGGAGCACGGAAAAGAATACAATGTTCTTTATATAAGGGGAGGTAAGTCGTGAATAAAACTATTTGGCAGCAAGAGAAATTGCCACCACTAGAGTTTTGTAATATTAAACGAGCCTCTGAAATATTGAAGTGCACCGTTGATGATTTAATGCATTTGGGTGCTATTGGTGCGATTGAGCTTTGTATAATGTTTGATAACATTCCTTCATCTTTGCTTGTAAGGGGATTCTCGACAGAATGGGAGGGAGACAAAAAAAAGATTCTCAGTGCATTTAACTCCATAGAGGGTAAAACAAAAGACTATCTTTTTTTTGATAAAACGGACTTTTTTTCTAAATTCAAAATAGAAAAAGAAAACATTACTACATTCAGTTTCAATGCAGGCCGCAGTGAGATGGCCGTCTTATTGTTAGGGATGGCCCATGGTTTGTGGGCGTTGACTTATCAAGATGTAAATATATTGAAAGTAAAGCAAAAGCACGTTATTAAGACTCTATATCCTGAAAGACATTTGTCTTTTCAAGATAATAATGAATTATATTGCGTGTTATATGGAAAAGATCTTTTTCATTCCGAATGGAATAATAGGGTGGCTTACGGATTTGAAAGTGTAAATGTTAATGTAAATGACTTGCTTATATCTCGCAGGACAATTGATAAAATTTACGAAACTATGATTAAAGGTTCGCAATTACCTAGTTTTGTTAATGGTGGGTTGAGCGGGTCATATTTAAACAACGCTCATGCAAGAGGTGAAATTAAACTAACGGGATTATTTGAAGATGTTTTTCAAGAGAATATAAACTTAGAAGATAGTTTACTGGTTACTGGCTTGATGCTAAACGCTATGAAAAAAGCTGATACACCTTCCAAAAGATGGACTCAGGATGCTCTAAAGAATGAGATTCTTGATAAAGATAAAAGAATGAGTGCGAGATTATTGGATTCGTATTTTTCACTTGCAAATAAATCATTTAAATCAGATAGTTAGTCTTGCGGCGAAAACTAATTTTTCGCCGCGATGACTTTGCATCGTTTTCCATCAATCATTATCCCGTTACGAATCACTAAGCACCATAAAGAGGTAACGGGGCATATGAAAAACCAATCTTCCACACAAACCGCAATTCCTACAACTGGCTATATCCGCCGATATCGTTTGGCTGAAATGTTGGGGATGAGCTTATCCACTCTGGATCGTAAAGTCCGTAACGGGACTTTGCCAAAGCCTACAAAACTAGGCGAAAAAATCACGGCATTTGATGCTGTGGAGATCAATCAATGGTTGGCCGAACGCCGTCATTCTGCGTAATTAAACAAAACCCACACTCAGTAAATTAAAAACCGGACATCATTATGAATATTAATAAACGCTTTGACGGGCGGGGCTTCGTGCAACCTGAAACCAGTATAATTCCTACTATGAGCAGCCTTCAGATGGTTGAATATATTAATGCTGATCGTCAATCAAAAGCTGAAGTTGCAGGCCTACCGTTTCCATGCAAGAAGTATCGTAAACTTCGCCACGATAACTTCATGAATAAAGTTCCTAAGGTTCTGGGAGAGCTTCAATCTCCTAAATTTTTAGGAGATTACCTTGATGATAAGGGCCGAACTCAACCCTGCTACAACTTTCCTAAACGTGAAGCATGTTTGATGGCCATGAGCTACAGCTATGAACTGCAGGCCGAGGTCTATGACTACATGGAGGAGTTGGATCACCAGAGAGGGGGTTATTTGGGCCACTCGATTGGTGAGTTACAGGGCATTGTCGCAGCTGCACGTCAGCAATCCGATGAGGATTCCAGCGATGCCGGCCGTCGCCTCAGGAAGAGGAAGGACGACTTGGTTTTGCTCAAAAAAGCGGAATGTCTGGTTAATAGCCTCAGTCAGTTATCCCTGCCGTTTATCGAGGGGCAGGACAGTGCTAAGTGATACAAAAAGCGGGGTTATAAACCCCGCCTCCCGTCAGAATAACAGCAGCCTTTGCCGGGCAGGTTACTTTGCCTCTTTGGGCTTCTTGCGCTGCCGCTGCTGTAATTCGTTACGCGCAACGCTGATGATATGCTGGATTTCCTCACCGGCTCTCATGCCGATTTCTTCAACACGCGCCAGCGCATCAAGGGAAGATAGCAGTAAAGCTTCCTCGTTGCCTTCAGTCTGCCTGCGGGCGATTTCGCTACGTGCTGACGTTACTAAAAAGCCGGCAGTTGATTCGCCGCTTAATTTTACCGCCTCTATCTCATCCAAAACATCATGTGGTATGCGAATCGATATTTGCCGGGACTTATCATTGCTGGTGTTTGTTGCCATGTGGGTGCCTGTTAAATGGGATTGTGATTCAGTATACACAAAAATAAATCACATTAAACACTTGTTGTGTGATTCAGTTTGGTATAATTTAAATCACACCTTATCCACAGGTAGCAAACAGATAAGGCACAAAACGGCGAAGCCCGGCAGTGGTGGAACACTAACCGGGCCTCTGACCACCAGCGTTATCACAAGTAACGAGGTAGCTATGTCAAATCGTACCACACCCCTTACGGGGCGGGCATCTATCAGCCCGACTTTATTCACCTGGCGCTTTCTGGCACTCAATCGCCACGACAAAAAGGCCAAACCTTGCCGCCTGTCCGTTGATGCTGCAACTGAGCGCGAAGCCCGGAGTATCCTTGCTCCGCACTTCATTCTTTCGTTGGCCGCTCGTCTGCCAGTTCAGGAGGTGCAAAATGCATAAATCCCCGTGCGCAAAAGCAATGCTTCATCTGATGCATGCCATGGCGGATATCAATGCCATCGCAAGAACCGCGCATAAGTTACTTTATGATGCAGAGTATTCCGGCAGTGTAATTCCTCATTCACTGGCCGCGATAAACATGATTGCCGAAACAGCTGCTGAAGAAGCTATCGCAATACTGGAAGCCAATATCAAAAATGCCACGGGGGATAATGAGCATGAATAACATGCAGGAACTCAAATCAACCCAGAGCATCCGCCAGTACGCCGCACTGACAGCCTCACTGCTTGAATGTGCAGTGTTGCTTACATCCTCAAGCGACCAGAAAACAGAGCGTTTCGTACCGGATCTTTTGCGTGTGGCTTTTGAGCGGGCTGATTCTCTTGCCGACGCGCTGGAGGAAATGGAGGTAACTTATGTCAAAAAATGAGCCAGCCCGTTATCAGAGTTTTACCGGGCGCATTCTGCTGACTTTAGAAAATGGCCGGGTAGTAAGTGAGCGAACCATTTCCGCCAGTGAGCATCTGGCCAACCTGAACGCCTTTATTGAGCTTGCCCGACTGGCAGGGTTCACCATTATTCCGCCTGATTCCGTAAGGGGTTAAATCTATGAAAAGAAATAAAACCGGATGCAATTCCGGCGGCTCTGCTCATCCTGAAATCCGTATCGGCGACCGCTGGAAAGACAGCCATGGGTCAATTATTACCATCGCAGAACATCAGTTAAATCGGGTGATCTTTTACCGTGAAGGTTATCACTCCCCGTGTATGTGTACTCAGGACAGGCTGCATCGTGAGTTTACTCTGGTGGAAAAATCCCGACTCACTGACAAAACCGATATGGCGCGGGTAATGGAGGCTCAGGGCGTCGAAAAAATCAGCATCATCAACGAGATCATTAGTCGCGCTGATACGTTGCACATTGATTCACAGAAGGAAGGGACTGCGCTATGAACGATGTATTAGCTATTTACGGAATATCTTCGCTGGAAAACATAATTTATGCAGAAGCTACGCCAGAAGGTATCAACATGCCGGTGCTTAACAGTGAGGATACGAATCAATCCTTCCTGATGGTGGACTATCCCACGGCTATTCGTTTGCTTGATGAGGGGCGTTATGACGACGAATTCCCGACAGGGCTGCAATTTGTCGCCGGGGTGCTGGACGGTGATCTTAAGCGCTACTACATCCTATCGAATGCTCAGAAAGCGATTGTCTATCGCTGGCTGGTGGTGTTCCTGTTCATCATGGAGCAGCAGGAGAAAAACAGACTGGCGGGTATTACCGGCGATGACGGAAGCGCGGGTCGGGCGGTGGTTTATTCCGGTGCGCATGGTGATCTCTACGTTTCCCCATTAACAGAACGTATTTTTCTGGCCAATAACGTCGAAGCTGTAGCAATTCAAAATTATGGGGTTGAAACGGGTCTTGGTATAGCTGTTCGCATGTATGAAGGGATGATGGAAATATCACCCGAAGGCTGCATGTACCTGTCATCGGAGGGGCGTGAAGAACTGGCAAGACTTTACGACAGCTTTATCAAAACGCTGAAGACTGACGGCCTGCCGGCCACACCAGTGATGCATTAAGGGGGCGGCAGTGAAAAATGCACCAAACGTTAAAAGCCTGCCAAAGGATAAATTTGTTGAGGCTGTTATTTTTGCCGGGGCCGATGCTTACTCCCACGCGAAAGGCTGGGAAGAAGGCATGGGTAAGCAGATTGCCAGTGACTCAACGCCGCCAGTCTGGCTGGGGCCAAAGCAACTGGCTGAACTGGCGAACCTGCGCATTATTGACAAAGGACGACGCTGTGCACGCGTCTATCTGGCCGGGGATATTGAACCGCTCGTGATTAATGCCATCGGCGAAAAACTGGCACTGGCTGGCGTACAGGATGCGAAATTATACAAAGGTATTCCTGATCAGCAGCCGGAGGACTGGCGGGAGTATTTAGCGCGAGTGCGTGAGCAGGCAGAACATAGCGAAAGTCTGGTTACGGAGGTTAACCGGATGAACCGAAAACGCGCACCGGCGGATGAGCTTGTCCCGTGTGTTGAGTCCCGCGCGGGCGGTCTGTATTGGGTCACACCGAAAATCGACAGGCAGTCTGGAGAGGTGATCCGTCCGGGCCAGTGGTTGTGCGGAGAAGTCGAAGTGCTGGGAACTGGTGAAGGTGACGGTATTGATTTTGTGATACTGCGCTGGAAACCCACCGGAAACCGGCCGGAACGCACGGAAGCGATCCCGGCTGGTGATATCGGCAACCGCGAAGGTTGGGCACGTCTGAGCAACCGGGGATTGCGTGTTACCGCCAAGCCGCAACTGCGGGCCATTCTCGCAGACCATCTGACGGACAGTGATACCGGTGAACTGTGGAACGTTGCCACGCTGTCAGGATGGCAGCACGGCGTATACATCATGCCTGACGGTGAAATCATTGGAGGCAGTGATAAACGCGTGGTTTTTCATGGTCGAAGTGCGACGGCATCCGGTTACACCGTATCGGGTACCGCGCAAAGCTGGCGCGAATCCGTGGCCGCGCTGGTGGAAGGCAATGATTCCATGATGCTAGGCGTTGCTGCTGCTCTGGCTGCACCACTGGTGGGGCTTGTGGGCGCGGATGGTTTCGGGGTGCATTTCTTTCAGCAATCCAGCGCAGGTAAAACAACAACAGCGAATATTGCCAGTAGTCTTTATGGCAACCCCGATATGTTGCGGCTCACCTGGTACGGTACGGCGTTGGGTATTGCTAACGAAGCACAGGCTCACCATGACGGGTTACTGGCGCTGGATGAGGTTGGTCAGGGAGCAGACCCTAAATCAGTTGCCACATCCGCTTATACGCTCTTTAACGGGTCTGGAAAACTGCAGGGAGCTAGAGAAGGCGGAAACCGGGAGTTAAAGCGCTGGCGAACTGTTGCAGTGAGTACCGGTGAAATGGATATCGAAACCTTCCTGCTCAGTAATGGCATGAAGCCCAAAGCAGGGCAACTGGTACGCTTGCTAAATGTGCCGCTGGAGAAATCCACCGCATTTCATGGTTTGCCTTCTGGTAAGGCTCACGCTGATGCATTACGCGATGCCTGGACAGTTAACCATGGTGCCGCCGGCCGTGAATGGGTGCGATGGCTTGCTGACCACCAGCAGGAGGCTCAGGAGGCCGCAGTCACAGCACGTGAACGCTGGCGCGGGTTAATCCCGGAAAGCTATGGTGAACAGGTTCACCGGGTTGCGGAACGCTTTGCTGTGATGGAAGCTGCGCTATTACTGTCTGGCCATATTACTGGCTGGGATCTGCAGCGTTGCCGGGATGCGATTCAGCATAACTTCAATGCATGGGTGAAAGAGTTCGGTACCGGAAACAAAGAACACCAGCAGATTATTGAGCAGGCGGAAGAGTTTCTCAACGCTTATGGCATGAGCCGGTTTGCCCCACTGAATTATGATCCGCGAGATTTACCGATCACAGAGCTGATGGGGTATCGGGACAGCGGAGAACGTTTTGACGATCCTATGCTGTTTTATGTACTGCCCGCGCCGTTTAAAAAACATGTCGCTGGTGGCCACAACAAAGACGCCACTGCGAAAATACTCCATGAAGCCGGAATGCTCAAAAAACCCACCAGTGGTAAAAACTGGCAGATAAGAACGCCACGGCTTAAACATCTCAACAACGCCAGACCGTGGACGTACGTTTTACTTTTTGCCCCAGAATCAGAGGAAACAGAAACGGAGTAATACACATGTGCTCGTAAAAATAATTGTCCCACTTATCCCATAGGATGCAATTACTGATTAACATATTGTTTTTATAATGAATTACATTATTGAATTGGGATAAAATTGGGACAAGTATCAGCATTTCTGGGATAAGTCGTGTTGGTTCTGGGACAACTTCCCTCTCAGTTGGCTGGGACAAGTATAAAATCAGGCGACTTATCCCAAAACGCGGGTGACTTATCCCAGATAAAGATTTAATGTTCATATAAATCACATGGTTATGAATTTTGGGACAAGTGGGACAAGTGGGATAAGTGATTTTGTGTACGTATAGGGGGTTAATGGTTTTAGCCATGACCGGGAATGCCAAATAACACCCAAACAGCCCCCAAACCAACAACGATGAAGCTGATTGCCATTGGCCAAAATCGGTTTTATAACGATTATGAAACCGTCTGAAGCATCATCGACACAAGTATCAAAATGTCTATATCTTATTTATAGGCAGATAAGGTGTGTTCTGCCTATGGATAGGCAGGCTTGATGTGTTCTGCCTATAAAGCTCAATGTGTTTTTCATTCACCATTCAGTTTCACTTTTTCCGCGAACATTGCCGCTTGCCCTGATGTAGTCAGCTGCTTTTTCCTCAAAAATACAGGTCTCAGCGAAAAAAAAACGGTACAGATTTTCACTGCACCGATTCTTATTGATAGGCGTACTGATATAAAAACTGCCGCATAGTTTATGCACTGCTATTTGACCGCAAGTCGCTTAATTTCCAACTAAGCGCCCAAGCAAAACGAGACCAAAAACGACAAAGCCAAACCACGCCGCAGCACGAGCCTGAGGCTCCAGGCTGAATCCTTTTTTATCGAAGGCATAGGAGTAACACAGGAAAGCTCCTGAAATTATTACGATAAATATAATCTGACTCATGTTCTCCCCTAATTAGGCAACGGATCCTGTGGTCGCCACCAGTATGTTTGGTTAAACTCTTTGCGGGAACGCTGTTCCATCTTACGAAGATAACCCGGGGAAAAATATTCCTGCAACTGGTTAAAAATCATATGATCAAGAGCCGCTTTTGCATACCACAAGTTAGCGCCGGGTATCAGCCCTTTACCAAGTTTCACCAAATCACCCCCCGTTTGTTCTGGTTTGCCCTCTACGGCGTTGAGCGGTATTCCCTGCCCCAGTTTAACCACATCATCAACCAGACCAGCGACCGGGCCAAGCATTGACGCCAGAGCGCCGCCACCATAGCGAGTATGATCGGATAATAGAAAATCACCATACAGCCCAAGCCCGCCACCTTTAAGCAATGCACCAAGCCAGAATTTCCCCGCCCCCTCTCCAACCATATCCCGCGGGTTACGCCCAGATGCCATATCGTTCAACTGCTGTGACAACGCTCCGAGGATAGTTGTGCTGGCAATAAAAGTTGCAATGTATGCGGCCCGACCACCAGCGGAAGGCATACCCATTGCACGTGACCAGTGGCGCATCACCACCGAGATCGGGAAAGACTTAAACAGGAACACGCTGCGGGTTAGCTCACCTTTCCATGTACCTCGCTGAATACCTGAACCGGTAACCATCTGCTCACGCGCACCGGGAGTAATCACGGCCATATCAACTTCTTCCGACACTGCACCGAGCAGACGGCGCATAGCCTCAAATCTGACACGCTCAGGGGGGCCAATATGCTGTAATGCTGCATCAGGAATGCGCATGATACTTTCCGGCGTCAGCATAGTGGTGTTACCGTTCCCCCAGTCTTCCTGATCGGCCAGCTTCCAGATAGCAAAGTCTTGCTCTGTCACCCCCTTGCTTTTCAGAATACGAAAATCATTGTCATCGAGACTGCGAAGATCTGGCGTTCGCCTCACCACATCCCCGATACTGCCCATCATCGTGACGCCATACGCACGCTTGTGCGCATCAGACCATGCAGTCAGGCCACTGGCGCGCATTACCGCCGTTGCCGACCAGCGCGAAACAGACGGCCCCATGTTATCCATCGCCCATCGGTTTACACTGCCAAGCAATGATTCCATCGCCAGTCCGGCCCGGCGAGCACGTGCCAGCTCTGTACGATTCGTCGGGTCCATCGCCTCCAGCTGGTTACGGAATAGCTGGTTCATTGGCAGATTAGTGACCTTTGCTGACAGGTACATAGTGCCGAGATCAGAGAAGGATGCGAGCAGGGCGGAGCCAAGACGGCTGGCCACCAGCCAGTTACGGATATTGTCAGACCATCTGGCGATATGCGGATTCGCTATCGGTTGTGTTTTCCCGGAAATGAAGTTGTAAAGATTTTCAGTGCTGTTAGCCAGGCGCTTTACACGCCCGGCGCGCTGAGGATTAGCAGTTGCCGTTTCTGATGTGACTTCGTCGAGAATAGAACGGAATACGTGATCCGGGTTCGGCCCGTAAGTTTCTACCAGCGCAATATCTTTGCTGATGCTTTCCAGATGATGCACCATTATTTCCCACAGCGAGCGGTCGCCATACTGGCGCTGGTACTCAAGGTACGCCTCACCATCTTTGAAATGGATCTGCCGGGAAGCATTTCCCCGGTTGGCTCTCGCCCCGGAAATACGCAAACCTGTATCGCTGAGCTTATTTAAACCACCTGTAGCGATAGTCTCGTATGCCTCACCCAGAAACGCCGTCAGCTCCGCATCGGACATCAGTTGCCCGTCGCTTTTGGTGTAATACTTTCGGTCAAGTTTCCCAATGATATCGCTGACCCACTTATCCTTAGAAACCTTGCCAACTTTTTCCATTGAATGATGCTGAGGCATGCCCCAGTCATCCAGATGCCCGATGTCGCCACCCGCATCGTTAAACCGACGACGGAGCAATTCAGTAACATCCTTCCAGGCTTTTGCCCCTGCCCGGGCTTTAGCATTCCCCGTACTTTTCCCCCGAATTTCATAAACCAGATCACGAACGCCTTTTTCATCTTCGAACAGGCCGAAAAATCGAGGGTCAACAGCTTCAAAGGCTTCCTGCAGCTGGCTGAGTGCATAATCTCGCGTAGCCTTCCCTCGGGATTCAACAGACAGGAAATTTGCTTTGCCATCAGCGTGAAAAGCTATCGTGCGATTCAGTGCCTCCAGCTTTCCGTCTTTCCCTTTGTAATTATTAATAAATGAATCAAGGCGCTGGCGGGCAGTGATAGTTAACGCAACACGACGTTTCTTTAACGCCGACTCTTGCTTTAACTCGTCGGCGGCGAGTTGCCCGGCCCGGCGCAGACGTTCGGCCTCGGACAGCATCCGCCACGACGCAGGGTCGTTACGCGCCAGTGATCGCATGTTTCTGTAGATACGGTCTTCAATATTCTGAATTTCACGAGCGCTCAGAGTACGCTGAGCTGCCTGTTGTACTGCCTGAATGCATTCCTGACGCATAAATTATCCCCTTAAGAAACATGCGACTGCGACATCAAAAAGGCTGGAATCCTGTATAGCCTGTTCATTTTCACGATTCGCCTCGTCAAGCAATTCACGAGCAGGGCGAGACTGAGGATTACCTTCATCGTCCAGCGTGGTGATCATCATGTCGGGGGCGGTGGTCAGTGATTCCTCTGCGGCTTTCACATCAATGTCGCCCGTTTCGCTTTCGCTCTGTGTGCGCTGTTGGTCGCTATTACGGACATGAGTAGCGGTATCGGGTGGCGCAGCTTCATCAGCGCTACGCACTTCGGCCGTTTTGTAATATGAGAGCGCCTGCGCATTCAGATCGCTTTCTGCCTGCCGTCTGCGGGAAAGTTCAGCGCGCGCCTCATAGAATTGTCCGCCGGGCTCATGGGGCGCCAGCGTATTACGCGAAAACTCAAGACGCCTCTGCGCCTCTCTAATTCTCTGGTCGAGGTCTCGCAGGCGACCCTGCTTGTCGGCTCTCGCACGTGCCAGCGCTTTGCCATTCCCCGCAGGTTCCTCGGATAGGATCTGATTGCGCTGCTCAGTCAGGTTATCGATGAGGCGCTGGCTGTTAGCCACTTCAGACTGGTAAACCTGACGTTCGCCGCGAGATAGCAACTGCGCGGCCTGTTCTTCAAGCCGGCGCGTATCTGCCGCACGCGCGGCGGTTCCTTCCTCCGCATTGAAAAGCACTTCATCCAGAGACTGCGCAATCAGGCTGCGGCGCCCGGGTACTTCGCTGAATGCTGCCGGGTCGACAATGCTGGCCACATCGACGGGATTTCCTTCGCTGACATTGCGCATTGCCTGCTGTAATGCCTGAGCATGCGCATCCCGTGACAGAACATTGACCGGTATTCCGGGAGCAATATCAATTTCTGCATGGTGGGCTGCATTAGCCGCCAGCGCCGCATCGACATCAGACGGGGAAAACTCCGGCGCACGGACATTCTCGCCACGGGAGTTAACAAAGCGGCCAAGACCGCCGAACGCAACGCCGAGCACTGCATCAATCGCCATCGCCTGGCGATCAAAAACATCGTACTGACCGGCCATATCATCGTAACCGGAGTTGCGCAGGGTTTCTGCCGTCATTCCGCGTAGCGCCATACCAAATGCAAGGTTAGAACCCGCAGCATACGCTACGTCAGGTGCAGCACGCGCTACGGCAGCACCGGCATTGAGTAACGCATTCTCGCTCGTTCTGGATATCTGCGCGCCAACACCTTCCGCCAGCGCGCCACCAGCACGCAGACCGATACTCATGGGGATCAGCGTACCGGCGCCGGTCGTTATACCGTGAATCAACGCGACATCCTGAGCCGTTGATAAATCCACGCCTTCCGACCTCAGACGCTCAAACTCAGAAAAGCCCTGAAGCGAGGTAACAGCCGCCGCACCGCCCAGCGGGCCCCCGATGGCGGTACCGGCGACAGCCTGACCACCCATATCAAATAGACCAAACAGAATCTGACCCGCGGTTCCGGTTGTACCGGCATCGGGAGTCAGACGCTTAACCTGCTGTGTTGCCAGCCTTCTCTGCTCGGCAATGTATTCTTCAGAAGAATCCCGTACGGGTGTATTTTCATTAATAAACCGGGACAGAGGGGAAACAACTTTATCCATCCCCGCCCAAAGTAACTGATCCGGTTTGGCCACAAGGCCCGAATACAAACCTGATACACCGGCACCCACAGCATTATCGAAAAAACCGACATCCCTTTTTAAACCAATGGGGCTGGATGCCGCTGTTTCTGACAGTTGGTTTTGATTCGACTGATTTAATCCGAAATAACTCATTGCGGTATGCCCTCGATAAAGCGCTGACGCTGCTGAGTCAGATCCAGTATTACCGGAGAGCCATCAGATTTAAGCAGATATCCTGCACCGAGCTTAACCAGATACTGGCTGTCACCGTAACTTTGCAGGCCATACTGCCCTGGCGGTGCTTTGATTCCCGCACCAGTGACCTGTGTTTGCCACGCCTGATCGACCTGTTTATCAAACTGCTCTGGCGACATACCCCACGGCAGCAGAACATACCCCATGCCGTTATAGTCATGAACACCGCCAGTTGACACATTAACGGCCTGCTTCCAGACATCATCATCCAGAACACCGGAGTAATCCCCCTTCTGGGCCATTATTCCCGCGTAGTAATCCTTTGCCACCTCATATGCCATTGCGGCTCCCTGAGCATCACCGGCGAATGCATTCTGCACAGCACTGGAGAACTCAAGGCGCATGTCGTTTTCTTTAGGCATCGTCATCCCTTTTGCATCTTTAGTCCCTTTTCGTGCAGCAGAACCCGCGAGAATAGTTTTTGACGCTTGCGAAGGTGAAATCGTGATATCAGGATTGATCCAGTTTTCCTGAGCAATTAACGACGAAGGCTTATCCATCAGGATGCCAGCGACCGCCGCAGAGGGAGCATTTATCGCTATTTGCTTGAGCGTGGCCATGTAAGGCGCGCCACCGCCGGTACCTTTATGAATGGTGTCCAATAGTCTTGACTGGTTTTCCGGTGTTGACTGCAACAGAGCCTGAGATAAAGCCTCCGCCTGCGCTTTGGGTAAAACTGCATCGCTTTTAATGCCAAAGCGTTGTTTTTGGATTATGACATTTTTCACATAATCACCCAGTAGCTCAGGGTTAGCTGAATAGGCTGAGAATGCTTTTTGGGTCGTTTCGTCATTTTGCACAAGCCAGCCGCCGGGATCCGCTTCGCGGGCTTTCAGTACCTGAGTCAGCTTAGCCTGTGCAGTGGCGTACAGCTCCTGCTGGTATTTAAAATCAGGGGCGGATTCTTGTGGCTGCAATGCCTGCACTGCGGCCAGCCCCTGCTGGGGCGTTCCCTGTACGATGGACTGATAGACTGGCTTAAGGCTCATTGCCTGCTGATAATGGCGGTAGGTTTGCTCCAGCTGCATGCGCTCTGCCGGTGTCGCCTGTACGGGCAGGGTGGAGGCCCACGCTTCCGGCGTTATCGGGGAAACGTTTTTGCCCGCTTCCAGAAGCGCAAGATCATCCTGCATTTTGCTTTGCAGGGCGACGCGGCCGGCGGATGCCCGCATGTCGTACAGCGCTGACATCTTATCAATGGCGCTGCTCTGATCCTGCGGTGACATTTTATTCCAGAACGGCATCCGGGATATGGAACCAATTGTCGCGCCCGGTGGAATGCTGGCGGCTGCACCCAAAACTTTCTGTACATGTTCGCGGGTTTCTTTCAGCGGAATAGCGGATGTAAACCCGGCATCGGATATCTCGCCTTTTCGCGGATCGCCAATTTTCGTCAGGCTTTCGTTCTTACCTGTCTTATTGGTGCCGTTAATCCAGTCATCAACCATTCCCGGCCCGGCATTATAGGCCGCAACCGTAAGTACTGGGTTGTTGCTGTATTTGCTTCCCAGATGCTCGAAATACGCGTAACCGATCTGCAGGTTATACTGTGGGTCGTTAAGCCAGCGCTCGCGGCTCCATTCCACCCCGGCATATTTTGCGGCTTCCGGGCCAGTTTTCTCCATCACCTGCGCGATGCCGACAGCACCGGCACCGGAAACCAGAGGCGAGCCATCGGCGCGGAACTGCTGTCCCCGGCTTTCAACGTACATATTGGCCGATGCCAGCTGGCTAAGGTCTGGTGTACCTGTAGTCGGGAGAGCGCCACCCGGCCCCATCATGGATTGTTTCTGCTGGCTGACGAACAGATCAAATGCACCAGAAGCGGCTTTCTGCTGCCACAGCGTTTTCTCGAACGCTATTTTTTCTTCGGGCCATCCCTGCGCTTTACCGTACTCATCAATACCCTGATTGCGGGAACCGGCCTCAAGCTGGGTACTGATCTTGTCACCGTAAAACAGACTTTCTCTCTGAACGCTGGCGTTATTCGATGCGTTGTACGTTTCCTGCAACGCGCGCTCTCGCTCTCCCTGCTCGTATACAAAGCTGGTTCGCTCCATCTGTACTCGTTGGGCCGTCAGGAGGATTTTACCGCGCTGGCGGGCTGCTGGTGGAAGTAACGAGAGTTGCTTATCTCTCCAGGCGTCCCATTCTTTCAGCGTGTCGTTGGTCGCACCAACGGCGTTAATCCCTTTACGGGTTGCTATCATGCCGGTTTCCGGGTCATACAGCAGTTTATTAACCTGAGCCCCACCAGCGGTACTTAGCGCCTGCAATGCGTTCTGGTTATCCTGCTCCTGCCGTTGCTGGATATCCTCAGCGACACCAAGTCCCACTCTCCCTAGCTGGGCTACAGCGTCCCCGACAGCACCGGTATTACCAACATCGACTCGGGTGGGCTGCGCCTGAGGTAGGACGTTTCCAAAGTTACCTGTAGGGATTCTCATTTCTGACCATCCTTCTGATTATTTTCACGACCATTAACATTCATGCCTTCGGCGAACACCAAAGACGATAACCGCGAAACACTCAAATCATGAAACATTCCATGACCTCCAAATAACCAATAAAGGGGAATTAATTAACTGTATAATACAATTTTATAGAATCATTTTCCCCTAACGTGAGGTGCAATGATATGCCTGTTGTCGTGTCTTATCGTTATGACTGGTTCCGTATAATCGAGGACATTTCACGAGAGGGCCTGACACTCAGTGATATTGCGAAAGAACTGGATGTATCAAAAACAGCGGTAATTGGCTGGAAGCAAGGAGCCGAACCTCGTTACTTTGCTGGTGATGCTCTTATCTCTTTGTGGTGCCACATTAAGCAAAGACGGAAGGAAGACCTGCCGACTCAAATCCTGTCGCGAAAGTTCATTCATAACTACACATCCCGGCGTTACGCAAACACGCAAAAACATGTGGACACCGCATAGCGAATACACTCCGCGTCGAAATACCCGCATTTTTTCTCTCGAACCATCAAAAAAGAAAAATAATTTCTATGGGAGTTGACGTGTTTCAGCCCTCTTTGTACTCGCGCGCGCGCGCGTTTTGTCAACGCCATTTAAGCTGCTTTCAAGGCTATCGAGCACTTTACGCAGGGAATTAATCTGTTGTGACATGTCACGCTCTTGCAATAAAGCCGCAGTGATAATTCTGGAAACTTCTTTGGTCAGGATAATCAGCAGGTAAGTAGTTTTATCCCCGGAAACTCTGGCCCTTCGTTCAGCAGGTAATGCCGTCAAAATAGCGTTTCGAAGTAACCTTGTTCTTGCGACTGCTCTGGCAGACTGCCCATCAAACCACCGGAACAGTTTTTGCCGGTTGTTATTTATGGCCCGCCAGTCAGCCTGGCCGTAAGCATCATCCATTGGGTAGAGTTTTATGTACTCTGAACATTCTCCACTGACAAACCACGCCTTACAGATCTCAATAGCAACATGCTCCTGGCTGGTCTCAGCAGCCCATGAGTAAACTTCTGATTTGATTTCATTCATAACAGTCTCCAGAAATTGATTATGTTTAATCAGTTTTTTTTGCCCGGATGCACTCTGATGGGGGTCAATGCAGGGATTGCCCGCAGCCCGAACAGGAAAGTAACAGGTACATATTTAACGGGGAGTTCAAGTGGATAAACGCGATCCATGTATGACGCTAATCACCGATGAGGAAATGCTAGAAATCACAGGTGCGCAATTCCCTTCAAAGCAGTGCCAGATACTAAAAGATCACGGTATAGCTTTTGTACGAAGACTGGACGGCCGTCCAAGAACAACATGGTTCAATTTCAACCATCCACTGCATAGCCGTCATCACTCTTTCGAAGAAGAGATATTGGAAGATGAGGAGCCAGATTTTGATGCAATTTACAGAGGGAAAGAAAAAACCAACCCGAAACGCTAGAACACTATATCTATAGGAGAGGGAGCCTCTTTCTCTCTGGTTGGCTGGATGGGACTGTTACCAGAGGAGCAGTTTTCTGCGGTGGGAATAAGAATTTTTTTTCGGGCGATTTATGCTTATAGGATGGAGCACCTTCCAAAATGATGTACACAAGGGTGTACACAAAGAAAAACAAAAATTACAAATACATATATAAATCAATGTGTTTATGGGTTTTATTTTCTTTCACATCAAGAAAGGCAAATAAGCTATCCGTCAGCATTAAAAATAGAAAGCCCGCATCCGTCGGGCTTTTTTATTATCGGCCACCGATCATGCGCAGAATAATAAACTCGCTTGAGGCTGCGTTATAAATGTGAGAAAAACCAGGGAGGATAAATATTTTTGTGACAATGAGGTCAGAATGAAAAGCTTCTTAACTCTCCTGATGCTGTTTCTTTTTCCCATAGCCTGTACCGCTGAATCACAACCTGTTGAACCGCGCGTTAAGCCTGCTTATCCCGCGAAAGCCGCAAAAAAAGGATACCGGGTCAGGTTAAAGCGCAATTTGACGTTGACGAGAATGGGCGGGTGACTAACATTCAGTTATTAAGCTCCGATCCCTCCGGAATGTTTGATAATGAAGTCAGGGCCGCAATGGGAAAATGGCGATACGTTAAAGGGAAGCCTTCCAGCAATAACATCATTACCATTCATTTCACGCCGGGGCCGTGTTCCGTTGAGGTGCCAGCGCCAAATCAGCCCGGCAGTATTCGAAGCGGTGGCGTCCCTTTTCGCTAAGATGAATGCACGTGAAATAACGAAGGGACAATCGAAATAAACGTCGGGAACAGGGATATGAAAAAAACAATCGTGATGTTCGCTTTGGTCATATTAACCAGCAGCTGTACGCCGTTTCATCCTGCTGACTGTCATAAAACCTCAGCGCTTGGGAGCTGTAGCTCTGGACGATTCAGCGATGATGATGAATATGGCAGGCAGGCGAGATCGATAAAAGAGTCTATTGATTCCCGATTATCCAATCGCTACGGCTGGACGGGGAAAAAATGCACGATCCATGTGAGTTTCAGCTATGAGGGGAAACTGAATAGCATCACAACGAGTGAAGGTAATAAAAAATATTGCGCTGCGCTGATTGATGCCGCTAAACGGGCCACCTTCCCGCCGTTCACCGATAAGCAGGTGTACGACGCTTTTGCTCAGTCCCGGTTCAGTATGCAGGGTGAGTAAAATAAACGCGGCGATCCGCCTGGGAGCGAATAGTCTGCTGGAGTTCAGTGGCTGGCAGCAGCCACAGATTGTGCAACCGTGATAAAATAAAGCCACATACCCGTCGTCAGGAGTCACCATGGAATTTGATTGCCCCGTGTGCCATGCGCAGCTTGCTGTGCAGGGCAATAGCGCCCACTGCGCGCATTGCGCGAAAGAGTATGTTGTTGAAGCCCGCTGCCCGGACTGCCACAAGCCGCTGGAAGTATTAAAAGCCTGCGGCGCGGTAGATTATTTTTGTCAGAATGGCCACGGGCTGATTTCAAAAAAACGCGTCGAGTTTGTGCCGGTTTAATTTTTATCGCTGACGCAGCTTTCACCGTCGCGCCAGAGTTCAACCAGTGATTCTGGCGCACGCTCCTCCGGGATGAGAATAATCAGGCTGTGGTAGTGCTGCTCGCTGATGATCTGAATGCGAAAAAAACGCTGGTCGCCGCTGCCCGGCGAGTCGGGCTGCCCCGGCGGCTTGCCCAGCGGTAGCGATTGTTGAAGAATTGAAGCGATCCGCTGCTTCTGTTGCTCGTTGAGCTTCGCAACCACAATCTTACGCATTCCACTGAGCGCCGGGATCCAGGCGACGCCCCCCTCGCGAGCCAGCTCAATAATCGCATCATCGCTAAGATCGGCAAGATTCATAGCACCACTCCGACGCGCCCCCAGGCTTGAGTGATGGCATCAGCGATCTCTTTGCCAAAACGTTTTTCGCCATGGCGAACCGTGAGCCTGGCAAAGGTTGAAAAATCAGCGTCTTTTGCCAGAGAGTTATCACACACTGCGTCATACCAGGCGTGGCCCGCTTTTTGCCACGCAAAACCGCCGATCGCGCGGGCGGCGAGATAAAAGGCGTGATTAGGAATGCCGGAATTGATATGTACGCCGCCGTTATCCTGCTGGGTATGCACAAAATCTTTCATGTGAGCGGGCTGCGGATCTTTGCCAAGGATGGGGTCATCGTAAGCGGAGCCGGGCTGAGACATCGAGCGCAGACCTTTGCCGTGAATGCCTTTCGCGAGCAGTCCCTCACCTATTAGCCAGTCCGCCTTGTCCGCCGTTTGCTGGCGCTGATATTGTTTGACCAGCGAGCCAAAGACGTCCGAGAGTGATTCGTTAAGCGCGCCAGATTGTTCGAAGTAGATAAGACCGGCTTCGCTCTCCGTCACGCCATGGCTTAGCTCGTGCGCGACGACGTCAATGGCGATAGTAAAGCGATTAAAAATCTCGCCATCACCGTCGCCAAATACCATTTGCTGGCCGTTCCAGAACGCATTTTGATATTCGTGGCCATAGTGGACGCTGCCGGTGAGCTTTAGCCCGCGGTTATCCAGAGAATCGCGCTGGTAGCTCTTCCAGAAAAACTCATGGGTGATGCCGAGATAGTCATAGGCTTCATCAACGGCCACATCACCGTTGGAGGGCTGCCCCTCAAAACGGACCTGCGTTCCCGGTAGTTCCTGGGTTTGCCCGGCATCGTAAATGTCGCGCTCAAGCTGGCCCGGCGTGGTGACATGGGGCGCAGCGGGGCGTCCGGGAACATGCGCCATCAGGGACTGAACATGGCTGAGGGTATTCTGCGCGCAGCGCTGCTGCTGAAGCGAGCCATGGTCGACAATGCGGCGTAAAATATAGGGCGGAATCACATAACGAGGATAAGCAACAGGCATATCACGCTCCTTAGCCGGATAGAACCGTTTAAAAAGGGCATGAGAGCAGTATAGTTATCCCCGGTTGAAAAGGCAGAATAATCAGGCTTTTTTACGGGAGCGCGTTTTCTTCGCCGGCGTGATGTTTTTCACTTCGCTCTCCACCCAGCCATCGTTCAGGCGGGTAGTGAGAAGGTCTCCCTCGCGTACCTGTTTGGTCTGCTTCAGCACTTTGCCGTCGCTGGCGGAAGTCACGCTATAGCCGCGGGCGAGCGTCGCCAGCGGGCTGACAGCCTCCAGATGCGTGACCATATTGCCGAAGCGCTCGCGCTGCTCGCCGAGGCGGCTGCGGATATTTTCCGCCAGGCGATATTCCAGCTGTTGAATACGGCTCTGGGCGCGGTGAATACGCGGCTGCGGATTTTGCTGATTCAGACGCTGCGTAGCGCGCTGCTGGCGCTGATCGGCGCGCTTCATCTGCGTCTCAAGAGCGAAACGCATGCGCTGACGCAACCTTTCCAGCTCCGTTTGCTGGCGAGCAAGGCGCAGCTGAGGATGCTGCTGCTGCAGGCGGTGAAATATCTGGGTAAAGCGACGATGGCGGTTGGCAAGGAAGTAGTCCATCGCCATCTCAAGACGCTGCTGTCCTGACTGGAGCTGGCGCAGCAGCTCCAGCTGGTTACGGCTGACCATTTCTGCCGCCGCGGAAGGCGTTGGCGCGCGCAGGTCGGCGACGAAATCGGCAATAGTGACGTCAGTTTCATGGCCCACGGCGCTGACGATGGGAATCGGACTGGTAAATATCGCCCGCGCCACCCGCTCGTCGTTAAAACTCCATAAATCTTCCAGCGAACCGCCGCCGCGTCCGACGATAAGTACGTCGCATTCGCGGCGCGCGTTGGCCAGTTCAATCGCGCGAACAATCTGCCCCGGTGCGTCTTCGCCCTGAACGGCGGTCGGATAAATAATCACCGGCAGGGAAGGGTCGCGACGCTTGAGCACCTGTAAAATATCATGCAGCGCGGCGCCGGTTTTAGAGGTAATGACGCCTACGCAGTGCGCAGGGGAGGGAAGCGCTTTTTTATGCTGCTGATCGAACAAGCCTTCCGCCGCCAGGGCGGCCTTCAGCTGTTCATACTTCTGCTGAAGCAGTCCTTCGCCCGCAGGCTGCAAGCTCTCCACGATAATCTGATAATCGCCGCGCGGCTCGTAAAGGGTGATGTTGGCGCGAACCAGCACCTGCTGCCCGTGCTGCGGACGGAAGGTCACCCGGCGGTTGCTGTTGCGAAACATTGCGCAGCGCACCTGGGCGTTATCGTCTTTTAAGGTAAAGTACCAGTGACCGGAAGAGGGCTGGCTGAAATTGGAAATCTCGCCGCTGATCCATACCTGGCCCATTTCACGTTCCAGCAGCAGCCGGACCGACTGATTGAGGCGGCTAACCGTGTAAATTGAGGGGGATTGAGATGGCAACATGTGAGCAAGATCAAATTCTAAATCAGCAGGTTATTCAGTCGATAGTAACCTGCTGAGAGGGGATCGCAAGTATTATTTGCAAAAAAGGGTAGATGCAATCGGTTACGCTCTGTATAATGCCACGGCAATATTTATCCACCCTGGTCGAGATATTGCCCATGCTACGTATCGCTAAAGAAGCTCTGACGTTTGACGACGTCCTCCTCGTTCCCGCTCATTCAACCGTTCTGCCAAACACCGCCGATCTCAGCACCCAGTTGACGAAAACCATTCGCCTGAATATTCCTATGCTCTCCGCAGCAATGGATACCGTGACGGAAGCGCGTCTGGCGATTGCCCTGGCACAGGAAGGCGGCATCGGTTTTATTCATAAAAACATGTCTATCGAGCGTCAGGCGGAAGAAGTTAAGCGCGTGAAGAAGCATGAGTCCGGCGTGGTTACCGACCCGCAGACCGTTCTGCCGACTACGACTCTGCGCGAAGTTAAAGAGCTGACTGAACGTAACGGTTTTGCTGGCTATCCGGTTGTGACCGAAGACAATGAGCTGGTCGGCATCATTACCGGCCGCGATGTGCGTTTCGTCACCGACCTGAACCAGCCGGTTAGCGTATATATGACGCCGAAAGAGCGTCTGGTTACCGTTCGCGAAGGTGAAAGCCGCGAAGTGGTCTTTGCCAAAATGCATGAAAAACGCGTTGAGAAAGCCCTGGTTGTGGATGACAGCTTCCATCTTCTCGGCATGATCACCGTTAAAGATTTCCAGAAAGCGGAACGTAAACCGAACGCCTGTAAAGATGAGCAGGGTCGCCTGCGCGTTGGCGCAGCGGTTGGCGCGGGCGCGGGTAACGAAGAGCGCGTTGATGCGCTGGTTGCCGCGGGCGTCGATATTCTGCTGATCGACTCTTCTCACGGTCACTCTGAGGGCGTATTGCAGCGTATTCGCGATACCCGCGCAAAATATCCTGACCTGCAAATCATCGGCGGCAACGTGGCGACCGGCGCGGGCGCACGTGCGCTGGCGGAAGCCGGCTGCAGCGCGGTGAAAGTGGGTATCGGTCCAGGCTCCATCTGTACGACGCGTATCGTGACCGGCGTGGGCGTTCCGCAGATCACCGCCGTTTCTGACGCGGTTGAAGCGCTGGAAGGCACCGGTATTCCGGTTATCGCTGACGGCGGTATTCGTTTCTCCGGCGATATCGCGAAAGCGATTGCCGCAGGCGCAGCCGCTGTCATGGTCGGTTCGATGCTGGCGGGTACCGAAGAGTCTCCGGGCGAAATCGAACTCTACCAGGGGCGTTCTTACAAATCTTACCGCGGTATGGGTTCCCTTGGCGCGATGTCTAAAGGCTCCTCCGATCGCTACTTCCAGACCGATAACGCCGCCGACAAACTGGTACCGGAAGGTATCGAAGGTCGCGTCGCCTATAAAGGCCGTCTGAAAGAGATTATTCACCAGCAGATGGGCGGACTGCGCTCCTGTATGGGCCTGACCGGTTGTGGTACCATCGACACCCTGCGGACCAAAGCGGAATTCGTGCGCATCAGCGGCGCGGGTATCCAGGAGAGTCACGTTCACGACGTGACCATTACCAAGGAATCCCCGAACTACCGCATGGGCTCCTGATTTTCATCGCCCGGCCACGCGCCGGGCGATTTATTTAACCTGTATCACTTGCCTCGGAATTATCGTCAATGACGGATAACATTCATAAACATCGTATTCTTATCCTGGACTTCGGTTCTCAGTACACCCAGCTGGTTGCGCGTCGCGTTCGTGAATTGGGTGTCTACTGCGAACTGTGGGCATGGGACGTGACTGAAGCTCAAATTCGTGAGTTCAATCCTAACGGCATCATTCTTTCCGGCGGCCCGGAAAGCACTACCGAAGATAACAGCCCGCGCGCGCCGCAGTATGTCTTCGAAGCTGGCGTGCCGGTCTTTGGCATCTGCTACGGTATGCAGACCATGGCGATGCAGCTGGGCGGCCACGTTGAAGCCTCTAATGAGCGTGAATTTGGCTACGCGCAGGTTGAAGTTCAGACCGATAGCGCGCTGATCCACGGCATTGAAGATGCGCTGAGCGCGGACGGCAACGCTATGCTGGACGTCTGGATGAGCCACGGCGACAAAGTCACCGCCATCCCGTCTGACTTCGTTACCGTTGCCAGCACCGAAACCTGCCCGTTCGCCATTATGGCCAACGAAGAGAAGCGCTTCTACGGCGTGCAGTTCCACCCGGAAGTGACCCACACCCGTCAGGGCCTGCGCATGCTGGAGCGTTTTGTACGCGAGATTTGCCAGTGTGAAGCGCTGTGGACCCCGGCCAAAATTATCGACGACGCCATCGAACGTATTCGTCAGCAAGTGGGCGACGATAAAGTCATTCTCGGCCTCTCCGGCGGCGTGGACTCGTCTGTTACCGCAATGCTGCTGCATCGCGCTATCGGCAAAAACCTGACCTGCGTCTTCGTGGATAACGGTCTGCTGCGTCTTAATGAAGCTCAGCAGGTTATGGATATGTTCGGCGATCGTTTCGGTCTGAACATCGTTCACGTCGAAGGCGAGGCGCGTTTCCTGGCTGCGCTGGCGGGCGAAAACGATCCGGAAGCGAAGCGTAAAATCATCGGCCGCGTGTTTGTTGAAGTGTTTGACGAAGAAGCGCTGAAGCTGGAAGACGTGAAATGGCTGGCGCAGGGGACTATCTACCCTGACGTGATCGAGTCTGCGGCTTCCGCAACCGGCAAAGCGCACGTTATCAAATCTCACCACAACGTGGGCGGCCTGCCGAAAGAGATGAAGATGGGCCTCGTTGAACCGCTGCGCGAGCTGTTCAAAGATGAAGTGCGTAAGATTGGCCTCGAGCTGGGCCTGCCGTACGACATGCTGTATCGTCACCCGTTCCCGGGCCCGGGTCTCGGCGTGCGCGTGCTGGGCGAAGTGAAGAAAGAGTACTGTGACCTGCTGCGTCGCGCGGATGCCATCTTCATTGAAGAGCTGCACAAAGCTGACCTGTACAACAAAGTGAGCCAGGCGTTCACCGTATTCCTGCCGGTGCGTTCCGTCGGCGTCATGGGCGATGGCCGTAAGTACGACTGGGTGGTTTCCTTGCGCGCAGTTGAAACTATCGACTTTATGACCGCACACTGGGCGCACCTGCCGTACGATTTCCTCGGCCGCGTGTCCAACCGCATCATCAATGAAGTTAACGGTATCTCCCGCGTGGTGTATGACATCAGCGGTAAGCCGCCGGCTACCATTGAGTGGGAATAAAATTTATTCTTTGCGGTAATTGAATAAAAATAATGCCATTAATGATTGACGTCATTAATGGCATTTTTCATGTTAATATCAAAGGATTACGGAATTACCTGAGGCGATGAATACCGATACGCCGGGCTTCTACTGTTATCCCCGTTCTTCAATCGCCGCTGGCGTATTCTCCTGCTGACACCATGCAATGGCCATCGCCAAAGCTGCCACCATCACAGCCAGCACGGCGGAAACGGCTAAGCTTCCCCTCAACCCGAAATGATGATTTAGCCATGCGTAGGCAAACGGCGATATGGCGGCCAGCAGTTGCGCGGGAATCAACAGAATGCCGGTTAGCCGGGCATAATCCTCGGCGGCAAAGAGCTGCAGCGGTAAAGTGGCCTTAAACACGGTGGTCAGGCCGTTGATCGCGCCGTAACCCAGTACAAATCCGCCGGCCGCCCACGACAGAAAAGCGCTGCTCAGTCCAAGCGCAAAGCAGAGCGGCATCAGCGAGGTCGTCAATATCGTTAGCCGCAGCGGTGTGAGCGCGTAGCCGGATGCCACTTCGAGAAAGCGCGCGCCGGTTTGTCCAATTCCCCATAGCATTCCCACCGCGACAGGGAGCCCAACGCTGGCGATGAACTCGGGAAGATGCGTTGACGTGCCGTTGGATACAAAGGTAACCAGCGCAATCAACGACGCGTACAGCAGGGCCGGACGTCTATCATGCTTTGACTGCTGCTGGTTTTTTTTCACCCTTACCGGCAACGGTAATTTGGTATTCGGCATTTTCCACAACAGAAGAGCGCTAAGCAGGCCAAACAGGGCGTAGACCAGCAGCGCGTGCCGCCAGTCCATCCGCGTCAGCAGCCAGGCGCCAAGCGGCCAGAACAGGGCCGAGGCTAATCCTCCGGCCAGCGTCACGCGCGATATGGTCAACCTGGCACGCTGCCCGTAAAGATTCACCAGCGCCGCGAACAGCGCGTCGTACAGCGCCAGCCGCATACCGATGCCGGTCAGAAGCCAGGCGGCGAACCAGCCCGTCAGGCTATGGACGTAAGCCATCAGCAGACACCCCGCTGAAATCGCCAGCGTACCGGTAATCACTATTCGCTGGCCGCCAAAGCGGGCCAGAAGCCGGGCGATAAATGGAGAAAGCGTCGCCATCATGAGCATGGCGAGGGTCAGTCCGAAATAGATTTCCGTAGCGGTCCAGCCGGTCTCCTGAGCGATAGCCCTGGCAAAAATGCCGGGCATATAAAACGAGATTCCCCAGTTAATCAGCTGATTGCACCCGGCGGCCAGCGTGATAAAGCCCGGCGCGGAGTGCGAGTTCGCAGGTGTATTCATGATTTTCCATTCAGTTACGCTGTTGTCGGCAGCATACCTTGCGCGCTATTGTGCAGGCAGGCCGGTCCGTTTATGACCCTTATAAGAGAAACTTTGTGATGATGACGCTCAATCTGGGAAATCTGGCGACGTTCCGCCTGGTCGTACAGCGCGGGAGCTTCTCCGCTGCGGCAGACGTACTGGGATTGTCGCAGCCTGCGGTCAGCCTGCAGGTACGTCAGCTGGAACAGTTTCTACAAACCAGGCTGCTTGAGCGCACCGGGCGGGGAATTAAAGCGACGGCGGCCGGAATCGCATTGCTGGCGCATAGTGAGCAGATTGAACTGGCGGTGGGCGCGGCGGTGCAATCGGTGAGTGAATTCAATCGTGAAATCAGCGGCTCGGTAACGCTGGGATCCGGAGCAACCGCCTGTATTCATCTGCTACCTCCGTTACTGCAGAAGCTACATCATGAGCATCCTTTATTGACGGTGAGGGTCACGGTTGGCAATACGCTTGAGGTGGTTCGGGCTATTGAAGAGAATCGGCTCGACCTTGGGCTTTGTACGCTACCGGCGAATGGACGCAGTCTGGCGGTTATGCCGGTGTTAGAGGAGGAGTTTGTGTGTATTTTCAGCGATGGGCAGGATGAGTTACCGTGGTCGCTGACGCCAGAGATTCTGCAATCATTACCGCTAATCGCTTTTGAATCGGGAAGCGGAACCCGGGATCTGATCGATGGCTGGTTTCTTGCCGATGGGCGGGCGATAGCGCCAGTCATGCAGTTAGGCAGCATTGAGGCGATTAAGCGCATGGTACGTGCGGGGTTGGGGTTCAGCATTGTGCCGAGAATGGCGGTAGAGCATCCGCAGGATCGTATTGGCTTAAATGTTCAATCACTGACTCCGCTGCTGCATCGTCAGTTAGGCATAATCATGCGGCAGGATAAAATTATCAGCAAAGGTATTGCTGAGATCCTGCGTTTACTGCAGAAGTTGGAGAATGGTCAGGCGTAGCGTGTTTTCAATAAAGCAATGGCTGAATCAACCAGCGGGTGGTGACGCTCGCTGTTCCACGCCGCCGCCGCGGTAACAACCATCTGCTTCTCTTCCAGGGCCTTTATCACCACATTAGCCGGCGCCAGTTTGCGGGTGGAGGCGGGAACCAGCGCGATGCCCTGGCCGCAGCTGACGAACGCAATTTGTGAACTTACCGAGCGGACCTCATGCAGAATGCGGGGAGTAAAACCGTGGGTGCGACACAGCGAGGTGAGGAGATCAAACCAGGCCGGGCTGACCTGGCGAGCAGACATTACCATCGGCTCCTTTGCCAGCGCGCGCAGGCTGACGCGATGCTGTAAGGCCAGCGGATGATCGACCGGTAGCGCGACAGCCAGGCGTGACTCTTCCAGCGGCAAAGTCGTGATGTGGCCTTCGGTCTCACCTTCCAGGCGCACAAAAGCCAGATCCAGTTCACCGTTCTCCAGTGCGGGGATCGCATCGACACTATCGATTTCCCGGATAAATATTGTTAGCCCGGGCGTAGCGCGCTTAAGCTCCTCAAGCAGTGGGGGTAAGGTCTCCAGCATGGCCGAGGTTATCGCCCCGATATTCAATACCGCCGAGTGGCCTGCGGCGATTTCATCGACGGTTCTGCCCAACTGGCTGAGCTGGTCGGCGAACTGGCGTACCGCGGGCAGGAGTGCGGCTCCGGCCGGACTCAGGCGGGTCCCGCGCCGCGAACGCTCGAACAGCTGGAGTTTCAGCCCGTGCTCCAGGAGCTTGATTTGTTCCGTTAGCGGCGGTTGCGACATCCCGAGGCGCAGCGCCGCGCGGCCAAAGTGTTCCTCTTCCGCTACTGCGAGAAACATCCACAGCTGCTTAATACGACGAAAATCAATATTGCTCATGAGAGATATTCTGTTACTTATTTAGTATCACAGAGTTTATTTTATAAGAATTTACATATCAACATAGCTGGTTATGATTCCAGCCCAGGAATGATAAGCAATGAGGATATGATGAAAATACAGCCGGAGTTGACATGGCAGCGCTTGCCAATGACGGTGCAGGGCATCGGGCTTGATATCGCGTCCATTAGCCGTGAAGGAACGGGGGAGCCGGTCGTCTTTCTTCACGGTTTTGGCTCCAGCAAAGAGGATTACGCTGATTTCGTGCGCCATCGAGCCTTTGAGGGGCAGCCGTTTATTGCCTGGGATGCACCGGGTTGTGGTGAGAGCCAATGCGCTGATTACAGCAAGATGGGGTTACCCTTTCTGCTTGAGACGGCGCTGAAGGTGATTTCCCACGCGGGGTTTACGCGCTTTCACCTGGTCGGGCATTCAATGGGCGGATTAACATCGCTTCTGCTGGCGCACGCTTTCCCCGAGCGAGTGCTAAGTTTTGTGAATATTGAGGGCAATATCGCGCCGGAAGACTGCTTTTTGAGCCGGCAAATTGTGCAATATGCTGAGCCGGACGCGGAACGTTTCTTCGCGCGCTTTATTGAACGCACTCGCCAATCGCCAGCCTGGGCCAGCGCGCTCTATGCCAGCAGCCTGCCGCAAAAGGTTCGCGCTGAAGCGGTGCCGGGGATTTTCTCTTCGATGGTGGATTATTCTGACCACGGTGAGCTAATGGCGAAATTCCTTAATTTACCGTGTCCAAAAATGTTTATGTACGGCGACCAGAATGCCGGGCTAAGCTATTTATCTTCTATTGCCCGCCGTGGTGTAAAGTTGGCGGAAATTCCGCATTGCGGGCATTTCCCTATGTATTCAAACTCGCCGGAGATGTGGCGACAGATAGCTTTATTGCAGCAGGCCTCACGATGAATAAAGCGTCATCTTCACAGCTGATCGGCGTGCTATTTTCCGTCTGCGCGGCTTTTGGTTTCTCGTTTAAGGCAATATTCGTCAAGCTTGCCTACGAGCAGGCAACGGTAGATGCCATTACTTTACTCATGCTGCGGATGACCCTGTCGTTACCTTTCGTTATCCTGGTTGCTCTACGGGTGCTGCGTAGCGGTGTACCACTGCAGCGTCGTGATTATCTGCTGCTACTGCTGCTGGGAATAGTGGGGTATTACGGTTCGGCGATCCTGGATTTTATGGGCCTGCGCTATATTACCGCCGGGCTTGAGCGGCTGATCTTATTTACCTACCCGGCGCTCACTATTCTGATTGGCGTCCTGTTTTTGGGTAAGCGTTTCGAAAAAAAGGTACTCCTGGCCTTAGCGCTCTCCTGGTCGGGAATTCTGCTGGCGTTTGTCCACGATCTGCAGATTAGCGGTGATATGCATAGCCTGGTGCTCGGTGGTGGTCTGATCGCCGCAGCGGCCTTACTGTATGCCATTTATAATGCCGGGTCAGAGGTGGCAATCCGGCGTATGGGGTCGATGAAGTTCGCGGTTCTTGCCCTGCTGGTTTCATCTCTTGCCACGCAAACCCATTTTTATCTTGCTCAACCGTTATCCGCGCTTAACCTGCCGTGGCAGGTATATCTATGGTGTGGCGCGATGGCGCTCTTCTCAACCGTATTACCGATCTTCTGGCAGTCGGCGGCCGTGCAGCGCATTGGTGCGGAACGCGCCGTGCTGATCGGCCTTCTGGGACCAATGCTAACCGTATTCTTTAGCTGGTGGTTACTGGGAGAACCCATTTCGCTGGCACAAATAGCGGGCACATTGTTAGTGATGGCTGGTGTGCTGGTTGTGCTTCGGCATTAGTCTTTTTGAGCGTTTATTTTTGCTCAGGCGCTTTTGCTGAATCCGAAGGCTCAACGGTGATAGTGGATTGCTGCGATTGCTTTTTGTCCTGATGATGGTACCAGGCACCAATGGAGGAGTAGACAAAGCGTCCAAAGAAGAAGATAAAGCTGATAAGCAGTACGATACGGGTCATGCGACGGTTAAATCGATGTCGTTTACGCATACTGGGTGCCTGACTCACAAAAGGTTCCTTAAAGTATACCCAAAGGCTGGGCGATGTGCGTATTAAGGCACAGGAAAGCGGAAGGGTCAATTGATGAGGATGTAAAAATCCCGCAGGCAAAACATTAATTAATGTTATATAAGATAATCCTCGTATTTACATGCTTTCTGCTTATGGCGGATGAATGTTAAAAAAACGGTATTATTAATATCAGCTACGTGATTTCTTGATTTATATCAATCGTCTGTTCGCAGCGATAACTAAAATCACCAGCCAGTTCCGCGTTGTTATTCCTGGCGCGATTATGACGGTTGGTTGGATGCCTGCCTGAATACACCCTGCAGGATTTAGGGTTATCCGTAGAGCATCTATGAACTTAATTAAACTTTACAGGCAATATCGGGATAAATGGTGGGCGCTACCGCTTATCTTACCTGTATGTTTGCTTCCCGTGTCACGATGGGCTAATACCGTTGCGTTGCTGGATGGTAATGAAGTCTCTCTTTACTATTTACCCCTGGCGCTAGTACTGAGCCTGATGCTGTTTTTCGGCTGGGCCGCATTACCGGGGATCGTTCTCGGGTTGTTGCTTTCCATTACGCGCGGCATGTCGCTGGAAGATACTATCGGCGTCATTTTCCATTTTCTTATTCCGACCGTTTTATGCTGGGGCGGTTATCGCGTTTTTGTCCCGCGAAGGCAGCAAATCTCGCATGGCAACGTAAGTCTGATGCCTCAGCGATTGTTCTGGCAGATGCTGTTGCCGTCCCTGATCTTTCTTATCCTGTCGCAGCTGGCCGAGTATCTGGGCATTCATCCACGCGCTACCGGGTTGATAGGGGTCAATCCCTTAAGTTTGCGTTCGCTTATCACCTTTCAGGCCCTGATGGCGGGATGTTTAACCGGCGTGCCGTTGTGCTACTTCGTTATTCGAACTATCCGCAATCCGCTTTATATCCGCGGGTTTATATCGCAAATTCGCTTACAGATCGACCCAAAAATAAAGCGCTTTGAATTTGTTATATGGGCAGTGGTGCTGATAATTCTATTATTCCTTCTATTGATGCCGCTGAATAGTACGAGCACCATATTCAGTACAAATTATACGTTATCCTTGCTGATGCCGGTGATGTTATGGGGGGCGATGCGCTTTGGCTATCGCTTTATTTCATTAGTCTGGTCACTTGTTTTAATTATTATTATTCACTTTCACTATCAATATCTCCCGCATTCCCCGATTTATAACAATCAGCTGGCGATCACCTCCTCCAGCTATCTGGTGTTTTCATTTATTATCGCCTATATGGCAATGCTGGCGACGCAGCAGCGAGTTTTTTACTCGCGCATGCGTCGGATGGCCTTCATCGATCCGGTCGTTCGCTTGCCTAATATCCGGGCGCTGAGTCGGGCGTTAAATAAATCCTCCTGGTCCGTGCTGTGTTTCCTGCGCATTCCTGAACTGGAAATATTGGGCCGCCACTACGGTGTTCTGTTGCGTATTCAGTACAAGCAGCTGCTGGCCGAGTCGCTCAGCGAGTTACTGCGCCCTGGGGAGGATATCTACCAGATGGCAGGGCATGAGCTGGTGGTTCATCTGAACAGTGAAGGCCATCAGCAGCGCATTCCCCAGCTCTATGAGCACCTCAAAAAATTTCGTTTTGTCTGGAATGGTATGCCGCTGCAGCCGCCCGTGGGATTCAGCTATTGCAACGTTCGCTCGCCGGTGATGCATCTGCATTTGCTGCTTGGCGAACTCAACAGCGCGGCCGACCTTTCTCTGGCGACCGGAAGCCCTGAAAACTTACAGCGCCGCGGCGCCATCAATCTGCAGCAAGAGCTGAAAGACAAAGTCGCGATAATGAATCAGCTGGTGAAGGCGCTTGATCAGGATCGGTTCCTCCTGATGGCGCAGCCGATTGTCGGCATCCGCGGGGATAGCTACCACGAAGTCCTGCTCAGGATGTTGAACGACAATGATGAAATCGTCATGCCGGATATCTTTTTACCGGTAGCACACGAGTTTGGCTTCTCGGCGCGTATTGATAGCTGGGTACTCGAACATACGCTTATGTTTATGGACAAGCAGCGCAAGAAGCTGCCGGGAATGCGTCTGGCGATAAATATCTCACCTTTTTCAGTGAGCAACAGCCATTTTCATCAACAGGTGCAAGCGCTGCTGGAGCATTACGATATTGAGCCCTGGCAGATTATTTTTGAGCTGACTGAAAACCATTCACTGACAAATCCGGAACAGGCGCGTAAAACCCTGGCGCAGCTTCAGGAGCTGGGATGCCGGGTGGCAATTGATGATTTTGGCACCGGTTATGCCAGCTACGCGCGGCTGAAAACGATGAATGCGGATTTGCTGAAAATTGACGGCAGTTTTATCCGTAATCTGGTCTCCAGCAGTCTGGACTATCAGGCCGTTGCTTCCATTTGCCTGCTGGCCCGGATGAGAAACATGCAGGTAGTGGCCGAATATGTCGAAACGCCGGAGATTCGCCAGGCGGTAATTTCGCTGGGGATTGACTATATGCAGGGCTACGAGATTGGCAGACCAGCGCCGCTTGAGGCGCTGGTTGAGGCTTGACAGGACAACGGGCCGGAAGTCCGGCCCGCGTGAGATAAACTAGCTGGCCGCGTCAGGCTTCTCTTCCTCGCTGATTTTTAGCCACCAGTCAGGTACGCCTTCCCAGTACTCCTGCTCTTTTTCCAGATCGAGCAGTACCAGCGCATTCTGGCTAAACCAGTCGTGCGGGAAGGTCAGCGTCCAGTGGTTGGCCTCGGTTTTCAGCGTGAGGGTCGGCGGCGTGGTCGTCGCCTGGCGCTGGTTATTCAACAGCACGCCAAGGCGCAGCAGCTGAATCAACGGCAGAAACTGCTTTTTCTTAAACAGCGTAAAACGCGGCAAATCATCCAGCTTAATCGCTTTACGGTGATAGCGAACCAGGGTGGCCATCAGCATTTGCTGTTCCTGATTAAAGCCCGGCAGATCGCTATGTTGCAGAATATAAGCCGAATGACGGTGCATGCCGCTGTGGTTAATGTTTAAGCCAACTTCATGGAGCATGGTTGCCCATTTCAGCAGCGCCGCCAGATGCGGATTGGCAAGCTTGGGATTCTGCTCCTGCCATTGCTCATAAATATGCGTGGTGGTCTCCAGCACGCGTCGCGCCTGCTCACGGTCGATGTTGTACTGGTTCGCCAGGCTTTGCGCGGTGCGGCTACGGATATCCTGATGACGGAAACGTCCTTCCATCTCGTACAGCACGCCCTCACGCAGCGCGCCGTCGGACAAGCGCAGCTCTTTAATCGCCAGCGCGTCAAATACCCCGCACAGGATAGCCAGACCGGGCGCAAAAACGGCTTTTCGATCTTCAGACAGCCCGGGCAGGCTCAGCGAGTCGAAGTTTTTATACTTCAGCAGCTCTTCGACCAGCATCTCGAGGCGCTCGGGAGTGATGAACCCGTCTTTCTCGCCCATCGCCACCAACACTTCGTGAGCGGCTTTAATGGTGCCGGACGCGCCCAGGGCCACGTTCCACCCCTGGATGCGGAACTGCCAGGCCAGCGTTTCTAGCTTCTGCACGGCTGAAAGTCGCGCGCGCTGGAAATTCTCTTTATTGATGACGCCGCCAGCAAAATAGGCCTGAGAGAAGCTCACGCAGCCCATACGGCGGCTTTCCACCAGGCGAGGTTCGAAATCCTCGCCGATAACCAGCTCGGTAGAGCCGCCGCCGATATCGATGACCAGCTTACGGCCTCGTTCCGGCTGCGTATGCTCAACGCCCATAAAAATCAGACGCGCTTCTTCATTGCCGGGGATGATTTCAATCGGGTAGGGGATGACCTGCTCCGCGCGCTTGAGGAATTCTGCGGCGTTTGTCGCCTGGCGCAGCGTGTGCGTGCCGACGATGCAGACGCTGGATGGGTCAAAACCCTGCAGGCGCTCGGCGAATAGCGACAGGCAGTTCAGCCCGCGCGCAATAGCCTCTTCGCTCAGTACAGAGTTTTCATCCAGGCCGTCGGCCAGATGTACGCGCTGTTTCAGACGACCGATGATCTGCATTGCTCCGTCAACGACACGGGCGATCACCATATGAAAACTGTTCGAACCGAGGTCGACCGCAGCGAACTCCTGCGGCCGAGGGGCATTTTCGTTTATTGGCATAGGTTAATCGGGCTGTTCAAGTGATTTGAGGTAGTCGTATATCGCCATCTGTGCGCGCACTTTGCGGCGATTGCCGCGCGGCACGTAGCGATTACTCAGTTCTTTATCAAGATAGCGTGCTTTGACCGTATCGTTGAAGAGGAGATCGAAAATATCGAGTACGCGCTGTTTCAGACGCGGATCCAGCAGCGGCGCGGCCACTTCGATACGATAGTCAATATTGCGCGTCATCCAGTCCGCGGACGATAGCCAAACCTGCTTATCGCCGCCGTTTTCAAAGCAATAAACGCGGTCATGCTCAAGGAAACGGTCAACAATGCTGATGACGCGTATATTTTCGCTGATTCCTTCGAGGCCAGGGATCAGCGAGCACATGCCGCGAATAAGCAAATTAACCGGAACGCCTGAGCTGGAGGCGGCGTAAAGGCGGTCTACCAGGCCTTTATCGACCAGATTGTTCAGCTTCAGGGTGATTCCTGATGGCTGACTATTTTGCGCGTTGGCGATCTCGCGATCGATCATCTCATAAAGCAGTCGGCGCGAGTTTTGCGGCGATACCAGCAGGTAATCGAAGCTGACCGGACGATAGGGGTTTTCGATAAAGTTAAATACCCGGCGGACTTCATTGGTGATGCGCGCATCGGCGGTCAGCAGCGAATAGTCGGTGTACAGACGCGCGGTTTTTTCGTTGAAGTTGCCGGTACCGATGTGCGCATAGCGCACGACTTCATCACCCTCTTTACGCGAAACCAGGAACAGCTTGGCGTGAATTTTGAGACCCGGGGCGGAGAAGATAACGTGCACGCCAGCTTCGGTCAGGCGTTTAGCCCAGTGAATATTGGCTTCTTCATCGAAACGCGCCTGCAGCTCCACGACCACGGTCACTTTCTTACCGTTGTGGGCGGCGTGAATCATCGAGTCGATGATTCGTGAATCTTTCGCTACGCGGTAGATGTTGATTTTGATGGCCAGCACGCTCGGGTCGAAAGAGGCCTGGCGCAGCAGCTCAAGCACGTGTTCGAAAGTGTGGTACGGATAATAAAGCAGCACGTCGCGTTCGCGAATTGCATCAAAGCCGTTACGGAATTTATCGAACCACAGATGGCGCAGACGCGGCATCGGTTTATTCACCAGATTGGCTTTGCCGACGTTGGGGAAGCCGATAAAGTCTTTAAAATTGTGGTAACGACCGCCCGGCAGCATAGAGTCGTAGTTAGAGATGGAGAGCTTGTCGCGCAGCATTTCGACCATCGCGTCCGGCATATCGCGCTGATAAACGAAGCGCACCGGCTCGGCGGTCAGACGCTGCTTCAGGCTGGAGGACATCAGCTCCATCAGGCTCGATTCCATCTCATGCACCAGATCGTATTCGGCATCACGCGTCATTTTCATCGAGTAGGCATTCAGCGCATCGTAATCGAAAAAGCCCTTGAAGATATCATCCAGACAATAGCGCAGAATGTTGTCTAACAGAATCATTGGCTTGCGACGGCGCGGCGCTTCCGGCGGCAGATTCACAAAACGCGGCACCTTGTCTGATGGAATCTCGAGAAGCGCGTAATTGATGCTATCCCCGCGAATAATCTCGACGGCCAGATAGGTGTAATCATCCTTCAGAAACTGAACCAGATCCGTTTCGCGGTTAATCAGGATCGGCGTAATGTGCTGACGAAGATACAGCTTGAAGTAGTTGCGCAGCCAGGACTGCTGGTTGACGGAGAGCTGGCGTTCGTTAATCAGGAAAATCTGGTTACGCGCCATCTCCAGCAGCAGCTCATTGTATAAACCGTCAAACTCCTGATCGGCCTTGAGCACGCGAGCCTGGATTTTTCCCAGCAGATGGCGAGAGTGTGCGGTACTGCCTTGTTCTTCGCTAATGATGATGCGGCGCTTCAGTTCGGCAAAGCGCACCTTGTAAAATTCATCGAGGTTGTTGGAGTAAATCCCCAAAAAACGCATGCGCTCGATCAGCGGATTGCTTTTGTCCGCCGCTTCCTGAAGTACGCGCTCGTTGAAGGATAACCAGCTGAGTTCTTTTTCGATGTATAGCTTTTCCTGGCCCATTACAGCTCACACTCCGTTTTACTCACAGGACATAGACTATTATGACGAAATTTTCCGCATAGCGATTCACTCTGTCACAACAATATGACAGTAAGAAGAATTATTTCTCCAATATATTTGATTGTTAAACGATTTTAATCAAAAAAAAGCCCCGCGTGGATAAAACGCAGGGCGGGAGGTTACTCTTCGGCAGCGTAGCCTTGCGGCGGTAGCTTCACTTCATCAAGCCAGGCTTCGTTGCCCTCCGCGCGCAGGCGGCCGTCGACAAACCAGCTAATAGCCAGGGGATAGATATCGTGTTCCTGCGCCTGTACGCGGGCGGTAATGTCGTCTTCGGTATCTTCAGCGAAAACCGGCACCTTTGCCTGCAATACCACCGGACCGCCATCCAGCTCATCGGTCACGAAATGCACCGACGTCCCGTGCTCCTCATCGCCATTTTCCAGAGCCTGGCGATGGGTATGCAGCCCCGGATATTTTGGCAGCAGGGAAGGGTGGATATTCAGCATCCGCCCCTGATAGTGGGCGACAAAAGCCGGACTAAGAATACGCATATAGCCGGCCAGTACCACCAGATCCGGCGCATAGGCGTCGATCTCGTGCATCAGCTCGCGATCGAAGGCTTCCCGGTTGGCAAACTGGCTGGCGGCGAGGGCGTGAGCCGGAATATTCGCCGCGCGCGCGCGCTCAAGGCCGAACGCGTCGGCCTTGTTGCTGAAGACTGCACGCAGGGTGCCGTTGATTTTTTTCCGGGCGCAGGCGTCGATAATCGCCTGCAGGTTGCTACCGTTGCCGGAAATCAGCACCACGATGTTTTTCATTCAATGACCACACGCTGTTCGGAATCAGAGGCTTTGATATACCCTATTTTCCACGCGTTTTCACCTTTGTCGTTCAGGAAGGCAATCGCCTTATCCGCCGCGTCTGCCGGCAGCGCGATGACCATGCCGACGCCGCAGTTAAAGGTGCGATACATTTCGTGGCTGCTGACGTTACCCGCGGTTTGCAGCCAGTTGAACACTTCCGGCCACTGCCAGGAAGATTCATCAATGACCGCCTGGGTGTTGTCCGGCAGGACGCGCGGGATATTTTCCCAGAAGCCGCCGCCGGTCAGATGGGCGATAGCGTGCACGTCTACGTTGGCAATCAGGTCGAGCACGGACTTCACATAAATGCGGGTCGGGGCCAGCAGGTGGTCAGCCAGCGGTTTGCCGTTGAGATCGGTGGTTTGCGGGTCAACGCCGCTGACTTCGATAATTTTGCGTACCAGAGAGTAGCCGTTTGAGTGCGGTCCGCTGGAGGCCAGCGCCACCAGCACATCGCCATCGGCTACTTTGCTGCCGTCGATAATTTCTGACTTTTCTACCACGCCGACGCAGAAACCAGCCACGTCATAATCTTCTCCGTGATACATGCCCGGCATTTCCGCCGTCTCGCCGCCCACCAGCGCGCAGCCTGACTGCAGACAACCTTCGGCAATGCCGCTGATTACGCTCGCCGCAGTATCAACATCCAGTTTGCCGGTCGCGTAGTAATCAAGGAAAAACAGCGGCTCGGCGCCCTGAACCACGAGGTCGTTTACGCACATGGCGACCAGGTCGATACCGATAGTGTCGTGGCGCTTCAGGTCCATCGCCAGACGCAGCTTGGTGCCGACGCCGTCGGTGCCGGAGACCAGAACCGGCTCGCGATACTTCTGCGGCAGCGCGCACAGCGCGCCGAATCCGCCCAGTCCACCCATCACTTCCGGGCGGCGAGTTTTCTTCACCACGCCCTTAATACGGTCGACGAGAGCGTTGCCTGCATCAATATCCACGCCGGCATCTTTATAGCTGAGAGAGGTTTTATCGGTCACTGCGAAGTCTCCACGCGTTTGCGGTAGCAATAAAAAACGGCGCAATTCTAACAGGGAAAGCAAACGTTTGCGAGCCTGCTTTGCAGTCGATGTAAAACGGCCGATAAGTGCGCAAATTTGATACCGTTCACGAAAATGAAACCGGGTACATTCTTCTGCTTGCCAGCGTTCTCAGGAATAATCATCATGCCACTGAAACCGGTTTCTTTCCTGCTGCTACGCGAGATAAACCGAGAATTTGATGGATTCTGGAGGAAAGCTGAGGATGAAAATTGCCGCATTCGATATCGGTGGCACGGCGTTAAAAATGGGGGTAATGACGCGCGAAGGCGAGCTGCTGGATAAAGGAAAGCAGACCCTTATCGACAGCGATGGCGACCAGATCCTGCAGGCGATGCTGGCGTGGATCGCCGCTCACCCGGAATGTAAAGGAGTGGCGATCAGCGCTCCCGGCTACGTTAATCCGCACACCGGCTTTATCGAAATGGGCGGCGCCATCCGTAAGTTCGATAACTTCGCTATCAAGGCCTGGCTTGAGCAGCAGGTGCGATTGCCCGTCGCCATTGAAAATGATGCTAACTGCGTGCTGCTGGCCGAGCGCTGGCGGGGTAAAGCCGCCGACATGAGCAACTTCCTGGTCCTGACCATCGGCACCGGCATCGGCGGGGCGATTTTCTGTAATAACCAGTTGGTCCACGGCGCACGTTTCCGCGCCGGCGAATTCGGTTATATGCAAACCGCGCGTCCGGGCACCCGCGATGTGCGGCGCTATTCGATGAACGAAAACTGCACGCTGCGCGTGCTGCGCCATCGCTACGCTGAGCATCTCGGCAAAGCGCTGGATGACGTCACCGGCGAAGAGATTTTTGACCGCTACGATGCGGGCGACGCGACCTGTCGACGGCTGGTCGCTGAATTCTTTAACGGCCTGGGTACCGGGCTTTACAACCTCGTTAACTTATTCGATCCGCAAACGATTTTGATCGGCGGTGGAATTGTGGAACGACCGGGATTTCTGGCGCTGCTGCGCGAGCATCTGGCCTGGTTTGGCATTGCGGAGTATCTCGACACCGTCAGCCACGGCAACGATGCCGGGCTGGTAGGCGCGGTTTACCATTTCAATCAGCAACACCGGTCGCAGAGCGGCGACTGCGCATAGGGAGAGAACATGTCTGGATTTAAAGAAGGTTTTCTGTGGGGCGGCGCGGTAGCGGCGCATCAGTTGGAAGGCGGCTGGAAAGAGGGCGGTAAAGGGGTGAGCGTCGCCGACGTCATGACCGCAGGCGCACACGGCGTACCGCGCGAAATCACTGATGGCGTCCTGCCAGGGAAAAACTATCCCAACCACGAGGCGATTGATTTCTACCATCGTTATAAAGACGACGTTCAGCTGTTTGCCGAAATGGGCTTCAAGTGTTTCCGCACCTCCATTGCCTGGACGAGGATCTTCCCGCAGGGCGATGAGCAAGAACCTAACGAAGCCGGCCTGCAGTTTTACGATGACCTGTTCGACGAGTGCCTGAAGCACGGTATTGAGCCGGTGATTACGCTCTCCCACTTCGAAATGCCGTACCATCTGGTGACGGAGTACGGCGGCTGGCGTAACCGTAAGCTGATTGATTTCTTCGTCCGCTTTGCCCGGGTGGTGTTTACCCGCTACCAGCATAAAGTGAAGTACTGGATGACCTTTAATGAGATCAATAACCAGGCCAATTTCCACGAAGATTTTGCCCCGTTTACTAACTCCGGACTGAAGTATCTGCCGGGTGAAGACCGTGAGCCGGTGATGTATCAGGCAGCGCACTATGAGCTGGTCGCCAGCGCGCTGGCGGTTAAGGCCGCCCGCGAAATTAACCCGTCGTTGCAGGTGGGCTGCATGATCGCCATGTGTCCTATTTACCCGCTGAGCTGCGCGCCCAACGATATGATGATGGCGATGAACGCCATGCATCGCCGCTACTGGTTTACCGACGTTCACGTGCGCGGCAAATATCCGCAGCACCTGCTGAACTACTTCGAGCGCCGCGGCTTTAAGCTGGATATCACCGAAGAAGACCGCGCGGCGCTGACTCAGGGCTGCGTCGATTATATTGGCTTTAGCTACTATATGTCGTTTGCCACGAAAGCAACGGATGACAATCCGCTGCTGGATTATGATGAAACCACCAGCCTGGTTTCCAATCCGTACGTGCAGAAGTCAGACTGGGGCTGGCAGATTGATCCGGTCGGGCTGCGCTACTCCCTGAACTGGTTCTGGGACCATTATCAGTTGCCGCTGTTTATTGTGGAGAACGGCTTTGGCGCCATCGACGTGCGCGAAGCGGACGGTTCGGTAGATGACCAGTACCGTATCGACTATCTCTCCGCCCATATCGCCGAGATGAAAAAAGCGGTTGTTGAGGATGGCGTCGACCTGATGGGCTACACCCCGTGGGGCTGTATCGATCTGGTCTCCGCAGGTACCGGCGAGATGAAAAAACGCTACGGGTTTATCTATGTAGATAAAGACAATGAAGGTAAGGGCACCCTGGCGCGTAGCCGCAAGAAATCTTTTGCCTGGTATCAGCAGGTTATCAGCAGCAACGGCGAAAAGCTATAAACAGCCCTAAAGCCCCATTCAGCCCCGCTTTCGCGGGGTTTTTTTATTTTGTTTTATACTGGCTCAGGCAGCGTAAAGCATTTTGGTTGATCCCGGTCAAACATATCGGCTATGGCGTAAAAGGAAAAAGGCGGTATAATCCGGCGATTTTTTTTGTGGCTGCCCCTCAGAGGAGAAAGAGAATGAAGATCGTGGAAGTGAAACACCCACTCGTCAAACACAAGCTGGGCCTGATGCGTGAGCACGACATCAGCACCAAACGCTTCCGTGAACTCGCCTCAGAAGTTGGCAGCTTACTGACTTATGAAGCCACCGCCGATCTGGCGACTGAAAAAGTGACCATCGAAGGCTGGAACGGCCCGGTAGAAGTTGAGCAGATCAAGGGTAAAAAAATTACCGTTGTGCCAATTCTGCGCGCGGGTCTGGGGATGATGGAAGGCGTGCTTGAGCACGTGCCAAGCGCGCGCATCAGCGTGGTAGGCATCTATCGTAACGAAGAGACCCTTGAGCCGGTTCCTTACTTCCAGAAGCTGGTATCCAATATCGACGAACGCATGGCGCTGGTGGTTGACCCGATGCTGGCAACCGGCGGCTCGATGATCGCCACCATCGACCTGCTGAAAAAAGCCGGCTGCTCCAGCATTAAGGTGCTGGTTCTGGTGGCCGCGCCGGAAGGTATCGCCGCGCTGGAGAAAGCGCATCCGGACGTTGAGCTGTATACCGCGTCCATCGACCAGGGCCTGAACGAGCACGGATACATTATTCCGGGGCTCGGCGATGCTGGCGATAAGATTTTTGGTACGAAATAAACGATGAAGTAGAAAAAGCCGACTTTAAGAGTCGGCTTTTTTTTGAATAAAACACACCAACAGCAATCAACAAACGACTCTCAGAGGAAAATGCCATGACGCGCCGTGCTATCGGGGTGAGTGAAAGACCGCCGCTTTTACAGACAATCCCGCTTAGTTTGCAACATCTGTTCGCCATGTTTGGCGCAACGGTACTGGTGCCCGTTCTGTTTCACATCAATCCGGCCACGGTACTGCTGTTTAACGGCATCGGAACGCTGTTATACCTTTTCATCTGCAAAGGCAAAATCCCGGCTTATCTGGGATCGAGCTTTGCGTTTATTTCTCCGGTACTGCTTTTGCTACCGTTGGGCTACGAAGTCGCTCTCGGCGGCTTTATCATGTGCGGCGTGCTGTTTTGCATCGTCTCCTTTATTGTCAAAAAAGCCGGCACCGGCTGGCTTGATGTGATGTTCCCCCCGGCGGCGATGGGCGCGATTGTTGCGGTTATTGGACTGGAGCTGGCGGGCGTCGCGGCGAATATGGCCGGTCTGCTGCCCGCAGAGGGACAATCGCCGGACAGCAAAACCATCATCATTTCGATGGTGACGCTGGCGGTGACGGTCTTCGGTTCAGTGCTGTTCCGCGGTTTCCTGGCAATTATCCCGATTTTAATCGGCGTCCTGGTTGGCTACGCGCTCTCCTTCGTAATGGGCGTTGTCGACACGACGCCCATCGCCGAGGCCCACTGGTTCGCGCTGCCGACCTTCTACACCCCGCGCTTTGAATGGTTTGCGATTTTCACCATTCTTCCAGCCGCGCTGGTGGTGATCGCCGAGCACGTTGGGCATCTGGTGGTAACGGCCAATATCGTCAAAAAAGATCTGATCCGCGATCCGGGCCTGCATCGTTCAATGTTTGCCAACGGTCTCTCCACGGTGATCTCCGGCTTCTTTGGCTCCACGCCGAACACCACCTACGGCGAGAACATTGGCGTGATGGCGATTACCCGCGTTTACAGTACCTGGGTTATCGGCGGCGCGGCGATCATCGCGATTCTGCTCTCCTGCGTCGGCAAGCTGGCGGCGGCGATCCAGATTATCCCGCTGCCGGTAATGGGCGGCGTCTCTCTGCTGCTATACGGAGTGATTGGCGCATCGGGTATTCGCGTGCTGATCGAATCAAAAGTCGATTACAACAAGGCGCAGAACCTGATTCTGACCTCCGTCATTCTGATTATCGGCGTGAGCGGTGCAAAAGTGCATATCGGCGCCGCCGAACTGAAAGGCATGGCGCTGGCGACGATTGTTGGCGTCGGCCTGAGTCTGATCTTTAAACTGATCGGCGTCTTGCGTCCGGAAGAGGTCGTTCTCGACGCTGCCGATAGCGAAGAAGCAAAACATTGATCCTTATACCGGGCGGCGATCCTGCCCGGTTCTCTCCTTGCGTATTTCTGTGCTAAACTCTCCGCGTTTTTCTGAAAGCCTATGTTGAGGTCCATCTGAACGCACCGGCACAGCTCTCTTTGCCACTGTATCTTCCCGATGATGAAACTTTCGCAAGTTTCTGGCCGGGTGATAACCCTTCTCTTCTTGCCGCCCTGCAAAATGTGCTGCGGCAGGAGCATAGCGGATACATCTATATCTGGTCACGCGAAGGGGCGGGGCGCAGCCATCTCCTGCACGCAGCATGCGCGGAACTTTCCCAGCGCGGTGATGCGGTGGGCTATGTGCCGCTGGATAAACGGACGTGGTTTGTTCCTGAAGTGCTGGACGGAATGGAGCAGCTATCGCTGGTTTGCATCGACAATATTGAATGCGTGGCGGGCGATGAGCTGTGGGAAATGGCGATTTTCGACCTCTACAACCGCATCCTCGAATCCGGTAAAACCCGGCTGCTGATCACCGGCGACCGACCCCCACGCCAGCTCAAGCTGGGCCTGCCGGATCTTGCCTCGCGCCTCGACTGGGGACAAATCTACAAGCTGCAGCCGCTATCGGATGAAGATAAGCTCCAGGCGCTTCAGCTGCGGGCGAGGCTGCGCGGCTTTGAAATGCCGGAAGACGTCTGCCGGTTCCTCCTCAAGCGCCTGGATCGTGAAATGCGCTCGCTGTTTATGACGCTCGATCAGCTCGATCGCGCTTCTATAACCGCCCAGCGCAAGCTGACCATTCCTTTCGTCAAAGAGATCCTCAAGCTGTAGCGGGCCGCGGCTTCCGAAGCCAACCGCGGCAGGATGATGCTAGTTAACGATCTCCAGTACCTGCTCCGGCGGGCGGCCGATACGGGCCTCGCCGTGGCTGACGACAATAGGGCGCTCAATCAGTTTTGGATTATCGATCATTGCCTGGATCAGCGCATCTTCGCTGAGCTGCGGATTAGCGAGATCCAGCGATTTATAGAGATCTTCTTTCTGGCGCATTAACTCGCGCGCGCTGGCCATTCCTAACATTTTCAGCAGCTGGCGCAGCGTGGCGGCATCCGGCGGCGTCTCCAGATAGAGCACCACTTCAGGGTCGATACCGTTAGCCTTCAGCAGGCTCAACGTGTCGCGGCTCTTGGAGCAGCGCGGGTTGTGATAGATTTTGACCGTATCGGACATGAGATCTCCTTACATTTTCTGGTACGGTTTAAAGCGTTGCTGCAGCTGGCGCAGCTGATCGATACGCGCATCGTAGCGGGCCTGCTGTAAGCTGCCTAATTTCACCTGCGAGCTGGCGCTGCTGAGCAGGGTAATCGCCTGATCGAGGCGGCCTACCAGCGCCATCCCTTCTGCTCTGGCAGCCAGCTCCTGATCGCGATTGCCCAGTTTGGCTTCCGCCTGCGCCAGCAGCTCCCAACCGTTGATGTCGTCTTTATTATTAAAGGTGTAGCGGTTAAGGATATTCGCGGCTTCCGCCGGTTGTCCTCCTTCCAGCAGGGCGTTGGCGAGGTTGAGCTGCAGCACCGGGTTGGTGCGCAGTTCGCGAGCGCTTTTCAGGCGGTTAATCGCGTCTGTCGCTCTTTTTTGCCCGAGGTCGATATCGGTGGCCAGGTCGAGATACCAGGCGTTCTGCGGTTCTGCGGTCAGCAACGGCTGTAGCGTTTTGCGCGCCAGATCGTAGTTGTTGTTACCCATTGCCAGCAGAGCGCGGCCGTACTGGGCGGCGTGCTGTTCGCGAATATTGCCTTTTTCCCAACTGCTCAGCAGGTCATTGCCCAGCTTATTATCGCCGGAAGTGTACATACCGAGCGTTCTGGCTTTCGCCAGATAGAAGTCAGCTGAGGACTGTACGACAACCGGGCGCATTTGATTCGCGCGGTTGCGGGCGTCGGCAAGCCGGCTTTCCGGCAGCGGGTGCGTCAGCAGCATTTCCGGCGGACGGGTGGAGTAGCGCGATTCGTCGAGCAGCTTCCCCATAAACGCCGGCATCGCCTGCGGGTCGAACCCAGAGCGCTGAAGGACCTGAATACCAATGCGGTCGGCCTCTTCTTCGTTTTGACGGGTAAAGCTGATCATTCCCTGCTGGCTACCCGCCAGGGTACCGGTCAGGGCGGCCATACCGGCCTGCGGGCTGGCCATCGCCAGAAGAATTGAACCCAGCGCACCGACCCAGGTGAGCGGGGCGTTACGCTTTTGGTCTTCCATGGCGCGGGCAAGGTGGCGCTGGGTAACGTGAGAAATTTCGTGCGCCATGACCGATGCCAGCTCGCTTTCGTTATCCGAGTAGCGGAACAGGGCCGAGTGCAGCACCACGTTGCCGCCGAAGAAAGCAAAGGCGTTAATCTGATCGTTATTTATTAAATAAAAGTGGAACGGGGTGCGCACGGAATTGGCGTGCGAGACCAGGCGCATGCCTAAACCGTTAATATATTGCACCAGCAGCGGGTCATTAATTAACGGCGCACTGCCGCGCAGCTGGCGTACATAGTAGTCTCCCATCTGCATTTCCTGGCCGATGGAGAGCGTGCTTCCTGCGGAGGTGCCCATGTCCGGCAGGGTGTCTGCGGTGTCGGCAAAAGCAGGTAATATTGAACCCAGCGTCAGCGACGCTATGACGGTCGCCACCAGCGTTTTCTTCAACTGCCTGAACATAACCTCTGTCCTGTAATGTAGGTGTGCCAGTTTGACCGATTGTGCGGCGTAATGTTCCCTGACCGCAAGCAGGTTCAGCGAGTTTAGCCGTCGTTCGCGGCGTTGCAAATATGATATTCACCCGGTCATTAATGTTTGTGGTTTTACCCATAAAAAGCGAAGTCTTTTTTGTGACATTTCGATACAATTCCTGAGATTGTTACAGCTTTGCTCTTCAGGGAAGGGTTTTATGCTTCAGATGTTAATGCAGTGGTACCGTCGACGGTTCAGCGATCCGGAGGCGATAGCGCTGCTGGTCATTTTGCTGGCCGGGTTCGGCATTATGTTTTTCTTCAGCGGCCTGCTGGCGCCTTTGTTAGTGTCGATAGTTCTGGCCTATTTGCTGGAGTGGCCTACCGTCAGACTGGAGCGTATCGGTTTTTCACGTACCTGGGCCACGTCGGTTGTGCTGATTCTGTTCGTCGGTATTCTGCTCCTGATGGCGTTCGTGGTGATGCCTGTTGCCTGGCAGCAGGGTATTTATCTGATTCGCGATATGCCAGGAATGCTGAATAAGCTTTCCGATTTCGCCGCCACGGTGCCGCGCCGTTATCCGGCCTTAATGGATGCCGGGATTATCGACGCGATGGCGGAGAACATGCGCAGCCGGATGTTAACCGTCGGCGATTCGGTGGTGAAATATTCGCTGGCCTCCCTGGTCGGGCTGCTGACGCTGGCGGTCTACCTGGTGTTGGTTCCGCTGATGGTTTTCTTTCTGCTGAAAGATAAAGAGCAGATGCTTAACGCCGTGCGCCGGGTGCTGCCGCGCAACCGCGGCCTGGCCGGGCAGGTGTGGAAAGAGATGAACCAGCAAATTACCAACTATATCCGCGGTAAGGTACTGGAGATGATCGTCGTCGGCGTGGCGACGTGGATTGGCTTTATCCTTTTTGGCCTTAACTATTCGCTGCTGCTGGCGGTACTGGTCGGATTCTCGGTATTAATTCCCTATATCGGCGCCTTTGTGGTCACTATTCCGGTGGTGGGCGTGGCGTTGTTCCAGTTTGGCGCGGGCACCGAGTTCTGGAGCCTGTTTGCGGTTTACCTGATTATTCAGGGGCTGGACGGCAACCTGCTGGTGCCGGTACTGTTCTCGGAAGCCGTTAACCTGCATCCGCTGGTCATTATTCTGTCGGTGGTGATTTTCGGTGGTCTGTGGGGATTCTGGGGAGTGTTCTTCGCGATCCCGCTGGCGACGCTCATCAAAGCGGTGGTGCATGCCTGGCCGGATGGCCTGATAGTGGAAGACGAGCATTAGCGCGAAGCCGCAAAGAATGGCCTAAAAAAAGACGCCGGGCGATGACCCGGCGTCTTGCGTTTACTCGTGCGTCAGGCGTTTTCTTTCAGCCAGTTCAGCACCACGTCGTGGTGATTGCTGGTTTTGAAGTCATCAAAAACATGTTCGATTTTGCCATTGGCATCGATGAGGAAGCTAATACGATGAATACCGTCGTAGGTTTTCCCCATAAAGGTTTTTTCACCCCAGATACCGAACTGCTCGCACACCTGATGATCTTCATCAGACAGCAGAGTGAAGTTCAGCAGCTCTTTTTCGGCGAAACGGGAGAGTTTTTCTGGTTTATCCGTACTGATTCCCAGAACTTCAACGCCTGCTTTTTTCAGGTCGTCCATATTATCGCGTAAACCGCACGCCTGTACGGTGCAGCCCGGGGTCATGGCTTTGGGATAAAAATAAACCAGAACACGCTGTCCCTGGAAGTCGGTCAAATTTACTTCCTCGCCGTCCTGGTCCGGTAAGCTAAATTTCGGTGCAATATCACCGGCTTTCAGTGGGTTCATCACTCAAACTCCATCCTGTTCATCATGCTGTGAATAATTAACGATGTTAATACTGCCTTGTGCATTCAGTTCTGTACATAGGGCTTTGAACGCTTGTTCGATATTTGATGCATTTTGCGTAGTCGGGCTGTGGGCGGTGATTTGAATAAAAAGCTGTGCTGAATCGTCGTTCGCTCCCGGCTGAGTACGGGAAACCAGTTCGGCAATGTTCATTTTCCACGTATCGCACAGAGCCGTGAATCGCTCAATGATGTGCGGTGAATCCGGCACCTCAACCTGAACCCAGACGCTATTCTGCATCGCCTGCGGCGGCCTTGCGGTTGTACGCTTCATCACGATAAGCAGATCCAGCTCGGCGCCTTTCAGCGGCAGAGTTGATTCAATCAGGTTAATCGCATTCCACGAACCGGAAAGCAGCATGATAAACGTAAACTCATCGCCAAGCATGGCCAGCCGACTGTCTTCGATATTACAGCCGCAGCTGCTGACGTGACGAGTGATCGTATTCACGATGCCTGGGCGGTCAGCACCCAACGCGGTAATAACCAGATAGTGTTGTAATGAGGCTGTCAAACCTGTTCTTCCTTTAAAAAGGTGAGGTAACGTTAGGAAAGCATAAAAAAAACCGGCATACAACATCCCTGATGGCATCGGCTCTCTTGCTTTTATTGCGGCACCAAACGTAACATTGAGAATCTTGTCCCACTTATGCTCTGAGGATGGCCCATGTTTACGGGAAGTATTGTAGCGCTTGTCACGCCGATGGATGAAAACGGCAACGTTTGCCGGTCAAGCCTGAAAAAACTGATTGATTACCATGTCGCCAACGGAACCTCGGCGATTGTTTCGGTAGGTACTACCGGAGAGTCCGCAACATTGAGCCATGAAGAGCATGGTGACGTGGTCATGCAGACGCTGGAACTGGCCGACGGGCGTATCCCGGTCATTGCCGGTACCGGTGCTAATGCAACCGCAGAGGCGATTAGCCTGACTAAAAGATTTAACGATAGCGGCGTGGTTGGCTGCCTGACGGTAACGCCTTATTACAACCGTCCGACTCAGGAAGGACTCTTCCAACACTTTAAAGCTATCGCAGAACATACTGACCTGCCGCAAATTCTGTATAATGTGCCCTCCCGTACCGGTTGCGATATGCTGCCTGAAACCGTTGGTCGTCTGGCGGAAATCAAAAATATTATCGGTATTAAGGAAGCGACGGGGAACTTAAGCCGGGTTCATCAGATCAAAGAGCTGGTTTCAGATGACTTTATTCTGCTGAGCGGCGATGACGCGACCGGAATGGACTTTATGCAGCTAGGCGGCCATGGCGTGATTTCCGTAACGACAAACGTTGCGGCGCGTGAAATGGCCGAGATGTGCCGACTGGCGCTAGCAGGTCAATTTGCCGAAGCTCGTGCGATTAACCAGCGTCTGATGCCATTGCATACCAAATTATTTGTCGAACCCAACCCTATCCCGGTCAAGTGGGCCTGTAAGGCGTTGGGTCTTGTGGCGACCGATACGCTACGCCTGCCGATGACCCCGATTACCGAAAACGGTACGAAGGTTGTTACCGCAGCGCTGAAGCATGCCGGTTTGCTGTAAAGTTTAGGGAGATTTGATGGCTTACTCAGTACAGAAGTCGCGCCTGGCGAAGGTTGCGGGTGTTTCGCTGGTTCTACTCCTCGCGGCCTGTAGTTCTGACTCGCGCTATAAGCGTCAGGTGAGCGGCGACGAGGCCTATTTGCAGGCTACGCCGCTTAGTGAACTTCACGCGCCAGCAGGTATGATTCTGCCGGTTCAGGTGGGTGATTATAATATTCCGGTTGCGACCAGCACCGGTAACACAGGCAAAGCGCTGGATATTCGTCCGCCAGCCCAGCCTCTGGCGCTGGTCAGCGGCGCGCGCACGCAGTTTAACGGTGATACCGCAACGCTGATGGTGGAAAACGGGCGCAGCGGTTCGCTGTGGGCGCAGGTGGCAAGCATCGTGCAGTCGAAAAACTACACTATCGCTAAACGCGACGATGCCAGCCAGACGCTGAATACCGACTGGGTCGAATGGAATCGCCTCGATGAAGACCAGCAGTATCGTGGTCGCTATCAAATCTCAGTTAAACAGCAGGGCTACCAGCAGGCGGTGATCGTGAAGCTGGTGAATCTGGAGCAGGCGGGTAAACCTGTTGCCGATCCGGCTTCGCTGCAGCGCTACAGTACCGCCATGCTGAACGTCATTTCCGAAGGTCTGGATCTGAACGCGACCAGCGCGCAGAACGCTGCGCAGAAAAATGCTGGGGCAACCTTCGACGTGCAGAGCGGGGCTGATGATACCGGCCTGCCGATGCTGATCGTTCGCGCACCGTTTAATCTGGTATGGCAACGCCTGCCGGGCGCGCTGGAAAAAGTGGGTATGAAGGTAACTGATAGTTCTCGCTCTCAGGGTAACTTGTCCGTGACCTATAAACCGCTTTCCGACAGCGGCTGGACCGATCTGGGCGCTCGCGACCCACAGCTGGTGTCCGGCGATTATAAACTGCAGGTCGGGGACCTCGATAACCGCAGCAGTCTGCAGTTCATCGACCCGAAAGGCCATACTCTGACGCAGTCGCAAAATGATGCCCTGGTTGCCGTATTCCAGGCCGCATTAAGTAAGTAATTAACAGGGCTGGAGCAATCCGGCCCTTTTTAATGTATAGTGACGCAAACGTGTGCGTCGGCAGAAAAGCACAAATTTTTATCGTTAATCATCACTGGAGTGACAAAGATGCAAAAGCAAGCTGAGTTGTATCGTGGTAAGGCGAAGACGGTATACAGCACCGAGACCCCGGATCTGTTGATACTCGAATTCCGTAACGATACGTCAGCAGGGGACGGCGCTCGCATTGAGCAGTTCGATCGTAAAGGCATGGTGAACAACAAGTTCAACCATTTCATTATGAGCAAGCTGGCGGAAGCGGGTATCCCGACCCAGATGGAAGCGCTGTTGTCCGATACCGAGTGTCTGGTTAAAAAGCTGGATATGGTGCCGGTGGAGTGCGTGGTACGTAACCGCGCTGCCGGTTCGCTGGTGAAACGCTTAGGGATTGAAGAGGGCATCGAGCTGAACCCGCCGCTGTTCGACCTGTTCCTGAAGAACGACGCCATGCACGATCCGATGGTCAACGAATCCTACTGCGAAACCTTTGGCTGGGTGAGCAAAGAGAACCTGGCGCGTATGCAGGAGCTGACCTACAAAGCTAACGATGTGCTGAAAAAGCTGTTTGACGATGCGGGCCTGATCCTGGTGGATTTCAAGCTGGAATTTGGTCTGTTCAAAGGCGAAGTGGTGCTGGGGGATGAATTTTCTCCGGACGGCAGCCGTCTGTGGGATAAAAAGACCATGGATAAAATGGACAAAGACCGTTTCCGCCAGAGCCTCGGCGGCCTGATTGAAGCCTATGAAGAAGTCGCTCATCGCCTGGGCGTGAAGCTCGACTAATCCCCTACGCCAGGAGAAGTTTTCTTCTTCTGGCGCTCTTCTTGCTGTTTCCTGTGGTAATCCTTCGCTGAACCGCCTACGATCTTATTCATTGGTTAATATGATGAATTGAGGTGCTTATGCGCTGGCAAGGACGTCGCGAGAGCGACAATGTTGAAGATCGTCGTAGTCAATCTGGTTCGCCAATGGGCGGCGGGGGCGGTTTTCGTCTCCCCAGCGGCAAAGGCGGCATTGTGCTGCTGATTATTGTTCTGGTGGCGGGCTATTACGGCGTCGATTTAACCGGCATGCTGACCGGCGAGCCGGTATCTCCGCAGCAAACCACCACCCAACGCTCCATCAGCCCGCAGGATGAAGAAGCCGCAAAATTCACTAAGGTGATTCTGGCGGACACGGAAGATACCTGGGGAGCAATATTTAAAGATATGGGCCGCCAGTATCCGCAGCCCAAACTGGTGATGTACCGCGGCGCGACGCGGACCGCCTGCGGTACCGGTCAGTCCGTTATGGGGCCTTTTTACTGCCCGGCGGACAGCACGGTGTATATCGACCTGTCATTCTACGATGAGATGAGAAACAAGCTTGGCGCCGGCGGCGATTTCGCACAGGGCTACGTTATCGCCCACGAGGTTGGCCACCACGTACAAAAGCTGCTGGGTATTGAATCGAAAGTGCGTGAGCTACAGCAAAACGCTTCGCAGGCGGAAGCGAATCGCCTGTCGGTGAAAATGGAACTACAGGCGGACTGCTTCGCTGGCGTCTGGGGTTACAACATGCAGAAGCAGGACTACATGGAGACCGGCGATCTCCAGGAAGCGCTGAATGCCGCAGAGGCGATTGGCGACGATCGCCTGCAGCAGCAGAGCCAGGGGCGGGTGGTGCCGGACAGCTTTACCCATGGAACGTCGCAGCAGCGCTATACCTGGTTTAAACGCGGCTTCGATAGCGGCGACCCGGCGCAGTGCAACACCTTCGGCAATGCGCTGTAATGCTCTTCTGTCATGGATGAACTGCGTCGTCTGACGGCGCAGATGGCGCGCGAAGGCATTCGTCGTCTGCTGGTTCTCAGCGGCGACGATGCCTGGACTCAGCTTCAGGCGCAACAAATACGCACAGCGCTGGCCGGAGACGGACTGTGGGTTGGCCCACAGCCGATGCCTGCGCCGTACGTCCCGCCTGCAGATCTGAGATCGCTGTTGGGCCGCGAATACCAGCACGCCTTTTTCGATGCCCGCGCGGGCTTTGATGTTGCCGCTTTCGCCGCGTTAGCCGGTACGCTACGCGCCGGTAGCTGGCTGGTATTGCTCACCCCCGACTTCGCCCAATGGCCGGCCCGTCCTGATGCGGATTCCCGGCGCTGGAGCGACGCTCCCGATCCCATACCCACGCCGAACTTTGTTTATCGTTTTTGCCAACAGATTGTTGCGGATAAAGCGTCCATTCTCTGGCGGCAGGGCCATGAACGGGTCGTACCCGTATTTCCCGAGCGCCCGCGATGGCATTTCGCCGATGGTCATCCGCAGGCGGAGCAGGCCGCCGTTCTTGCCGAACTTGCCGATTTCCCCCCCGGTATTGCCGCGTTGACCGCCGAACGCGGGCGAGGGAAGTCCGCTCTCGCGGGAATGCTTCTCCGCCAGCTAAAAGGTGACGCCATCGTTACCGCGCCGGCGCGCGGAGCGACGGAGGTGATGGCGGCTTTCGCCGGGGAGAGCGTTAACTTTATGGCGCCCGATGCATTACTGGCGTCCGGACGTCGAGCGGGATGGCTGATAGTCGACGAGGCTGCCGCCATCCCCGGGCCGCTGCTGCGCCAGCTTGTTTCCCGTTTCCCGAGAACGCTGCTGATCACCACCGTTCAGGGATATGAAGGGACCGGACGCGGTTTTTTACTTAAATTTTGCGCCAGCTTCGCGCACCTACGGCAGTTTAGCCTCACGACGCCCATCCGCTGGGCTAGCGGCTGTCCGCTGGAAGCGGCAATTGCACAGCTGCTGCTGTTCAATGATGAGACCTTCCAGCATGCGCCAGGCGGCGATATCGCGCTGGAGAACGTCAGCCAGCAGTGCTGGCGGCGGCAGCCTGCGTTACCGGAAACGATGTATCAGCTGCTCTCCGGGGCCCACTATCGCACGTCGCCGCTGGATCTCCGGCGCATGCTGGATGCGCCAGGACAGCATTTTACCTGCGCCCATAGCGGCGAGCGCATCGCCGGGGCGTTGTGGCTGGTGGAGGAGGGCGGTCTTGAGCCGTCGCTTAGCCGGGCGGTATGGGCCGGCTATCGGCGTCCGCGCGGAAATCTGGTGGCGCAGTCGCTGGCGGCGCATGGCGGTAGCCCATTGGCGGCCACGTTGACGGGCCTGCGCATCAGCCGTATTGCCGTGCATCCGGCTCGCCAGCGCGAGGGGCTGGGGCAGCGGCTGGTGGCCCGGGCGGCGGCTCAGGCTGCGGACCGGGATTATCTCTCAGTCAGTTTTGGCTATACTCCCGAACTTTGGCGTTTCTGGCAAAGCTGCGGTTTTACGCTGGTGCGGCTGGGCACGCATCGGGAAGCCAGCAGTGGCTGTTACACCGCGATGGCGCTCTATCCTCTCAGCGAAGCGGGACATTGCCTGGCAAGCGAAGAAGCCCAACGGCTGCAGCGCGACGAATTCTGGCTGCGCGAGTGGCGAGATGAACCTGTGCCGCTGACGGCGCTGAAAGCGACTATTCTTACTGAAGAAGACTGGCTGGAGGTAGCGGGTTTTGCTTTTGCCCATCGTCCGCTGCTGACCTCGGCGGGTAGCCTCAATCGCCTGCTTATGCTGGTGGTGCTGCCGCTTCCGGCGCTGCGGGCCCGCCTGCAGCAGCAGGATGAGACCGCGCTTTGCCGAACGTTAGGTTTATCCGGACGGAAAGCGCTGCTGGCCAGGCTGCGCGAAGAGGCGGCGCAGGCGCTGCTTAGCCTGGATGAAAACCGCGCCAACGACCTGCGCCGGCAGGTTCAGATGTTGCAATTTTTTAACTAACTTCATCAGTTAAATGGCATGGTCATATTCCCTCCGCGGCGTAAACTTCCTTGCAGACATTAAGGAGAAAGCCATGAAACACGATCATTTTATCGTTCAAAGCCCCGCAACACCTGCACAGCAACTGCTGCTGCTGTTTCATGGCGTCGGCGATAACCCGGTGGCCATGGGGCAAATCGGTAGCTGGTTTGCGCCGCTCTTTCCCGATGCGCTTATCGTCAGCATCGGCGGCGCGGAGCCGTGCGGCCCGGCTCCGGGACGCCAGTGGTTTTCTGTTCAGGGCGTCAGCGAAGAAAATCGCCAGCAGCGCGTAGATGCGATTATGCCGACCTTTATTGAAACGGTGCGCTACTGGCAACAACAGAGCGGCGTCAGCCCGCAGGCGACGGCGCTGATCGGCTTCTCGCAGGGGGCGATTATGTCGCTGGAAAGCATTAAAGCCGAACCGGGTCTGGCATCGCGGGTGATTGCCTTCAACGGCCGCTATGCGACTCTGCCCGAGACGGCGACGACCGCGACCACGATTCACCTGATCCACGGCGGTGAAGATCGGGTTATCGATCTGGCGTGGGCGGTTGCGGGGCAGGAGGCGCTGCAGCAGGCCGGCGGGGATGTGACGCTGGATATCGTTGAGGATCTGGGGCACGCGATTGACGATCGCAGCATGCAGTTTGCTCTCGATCATCTGCGCTTTACCGTACCGAAGCACTATTTCGACGAAGCGCTCAGCGGCAGCACGCCGAAAGACAGCGATATTATTGAACTGCTATAAATAATAAATCCGGAGGCGGCGCGATGCGCCTGTCCGGGCTACCGGCCCGCAGACGGGCTGTAAACCCGTAGCCCGGGCAAGGCGCGTTAAGCGCCGCCCCCGGGATAAGAGCGCAGAGTGGAATCATTTCCCGGAGGCGATGCTGCCCATCTATCCGGGCTACCGGCCCGCAGACGGGCTGTAAACCCGTAGCCCGGGCAAGGC